>JBARNL010000897.1:0-2566 GCA_049802955.1 Candidatus Angelobacter sp. | reverse complement strand
CAATGGGAACTCCGCAGCCAAGACCACAAGTCAACTCGCCAGTTTTGGATTCCCAAGATTGAACGAAATAGCGCACGCGACAAAGAAGTGAATTCCACTCTTCGTAGGCTAGGCTGGATCGTTTTGCGATTCTGGCAACACGAAGTCTGGGAATCGCCAGACAAGTGCGTTCGACGTATAAAGTCAGCGCTGCAAAGGAGAGCCTATGCCAGTCCGGGCGGTTGATCTCTTCTGTGGCTGCGGAGGAGTTACAAGGGGGTTTGAAGAAGCTGGCATCTGCGTTTCAGTAGGAGTGGACTTCGATGAACGTTGTAAGGAGACGTACGAAAAAAACAATGCTCGATCGAAATTCCTTCTCAAGGACATAAGCAAGCTTGCGGGGAAAGATTTAGTTGCTGAACTTGGCCCCGTTGAATCCGACGATCTGTTGTTGCTCTCTGCTTGCGCACCGTGTCAGCCCTTCTCCCAGCAAAACCGGGGCAAAAGGCTCGATTCTGAAAAAAGGATTCTGACGCACGTCGCTCGGCTCATACGAGAATTAGAACCTGATTTTGTGTTTCTCGAAAACGTTTACGGCTTAAAGAACGTCAGAGGATACAGTGCATTCCGACGACTGCTGAAGGTGCTCGAAAAGCTTCATTACAAAGTTAGCTCTGGAATGGTCAATGCATGCGACTACGGAGTGCCTCAAATGCGAAAACGCTTCGTCCTTACTGCTGTTCGCGGATCTCAGCCGGCTTGGGCCGATGCCACCCACGGCGAAAACCGGGCGTTGCCTTACGGAACGGTCAGAGAGGCAATTAGTGAATTTCCGCCGATAGAACACGGTGAGGCTCATCCAAGCATTCCCAATCATATTGCTTCTCGGCTTTCTCCCACGAATTACAGTCGCGTGAAGGCTACTCCCACCGATGGTGGGAGTAGAAGTTCTTGGCCTAAAGCTCTACGCTTGAAGTGTCATGATAACCATGATGGCCATCCAGATGTCTATGGAAGGCTGAAGTGGGACGGGTTGTCGCCGACACTCACGACTAAGTGTACAAGCATTTCGAATGGTCGCTACGGACACCCCGAGCAGCACAGAGCAATTTCTGCCAGAGAAGCGGCCGCTCTCCAAGGTTTCTCAAAAGACTACATTTTCGTTGGTGGTGTAAATTGTCTAAGAAGACTCATAGGGAATGCCGTTCCCCCTCCGGTGGCAAAAAGCTTCGCTCAAGCATTCGCGAATGCGGCGAAAATGCTGAACGGTGGGCAGTGTTCTTCAAAATGGAGAGAGCTCTGCAAGAACAATGCGAAAAGAAAAGCAGCTGCTTAACGGAACGAACTGCTGCTTAGGTTGGTCCCTGCGGTGCAATCATTCAAGACGGTCAGAATGCGCCAGTACATCGCACGAATGCACCACGCGCCTGATTAGCTTCCTGATCGTGCGGGCTGGTGATGCTATCCACTGATCAACCAGGGCACTAGGGTTCGGACAATCTTGCAATCCAGGATACGCTTGCTGGTAAACTTCAATAACACGAGAAACGAGTGCCCGAGCCATTTCCGGTCCAAATTCAATTGATCGCAAGATTGGGTACTGCCTTTTCTTCCATCCTCGCAAAAACTCCTGACCGCTTGCGTTACATCTTTCAATTGCCCCTTCCTGAATGTCGAACTCAACAACTCTTTGGAAGCGAACGGTCGTCGCAAACACCGGTAGCACATTTTTCATGAGCATTAGTCTTCCTAAGACTGAATAAGCACCCAGGCGCGATCTGGAATTCCACAATTGATCAACGGTCTCGAGTTCATCCAACTCAACTATCAGTCCGCCGGCTCCGATGGCAGCCAAGCAGCCCCCCATATCTTCGATGCGGCGCAATGCTTTTTCCCGTTTATAACCGTAGTCAGCCCAATAAAGATCCGCGCCCGTGATTGTGGCTAATGCTGCTAGCTGAGCATCGCCATCTGGGCTGTCAATGAGGCTGTGAATTGCCATGGCCAGTTCACTCGTATGACGGTGAGTCAGCGCCCATTCAAACAACTTCGGCTTATGTGATCGGTCTTGAGTCATGTTGCTTATCATTCGGGACAACCCAGAAGACCCATTCACACGAACGCGGTTGGAAACGAGATGAAAGAATCGTTGCGGATGATTTAGAGCAGCGTTATTACCGTTCAGGTTGATGTACGCAGTTGCAAATCCTTTGGTAGCTGCCATCTGTCGAAGAACAGCGAGTATGTGGCTCTTTCCTGTCCCCCATTCTCCATCGACAAAGAATCCCTCCGCAGTCCTGAAACGCAATAAGCGCAGCTGTCGCTCCATCTCTCGAATTAGCGGATCTATTCCGACCGATAATTGAAGAATGTGCGAATTCGCGACAACACCGCGTCTTAGCCTTCTTATGGAGGACCGATGATTCTTAACGCTCAAACGCTCTCCTCAGCTTGAATCTCTTGTGCGGCTTTCTCGACGAGTTGATCTTGATGCCTTTGCAGTGAGTTCAGAGCCTTGGGAACGCGATCGATCCAATTCATGCGCTAGCACTCGGCAAAGCAGACGGGGTTTTGCAATGCGATACCG
>JBARNL010000896.1:0-9932 GCA_049802955.1 Candidatus Angelobacter sp. | reverse complement strand
CTGCTCAGCAGCTTGACGCTTGAACTGGCGCGCCGGGCAATGGTTAAAAAAGAAGAGTTTGCCGCTATGGGAATCGTTCCTCCGCGGTTCGGGCGCGACCTGCCATGGCTTGGCATCACGGTCCTTCTGGGCTTCTGCTTTCTTGCAGGACAAGTCCTGGTCTGGAACATCCTACGCGCGCAGGGAGCTTTTCTGGCTTTTAACCCAAGCCGCTCGCTCTTTTACATCCTTACCGGCACTCACGCTGTCCATCTGGTGGGAGGACTGGCCGTGCTGCTCTATGCCGTAGGGGGAAGGCTGCTGGCCACCAAATTCGAATCTCAAAGGATCGCCGTGGAGGTGACAGGCTGGTACTGGCATTATCTGGCGTTTCTATGGTTTGGGATCTTTGCTTTGGTGCATTTTGCAAAAGGTTGACGTCAATTGGCACACCGGATGAAGATGGGCAGCAGCTAAGCCTGCTCGCCCGAGCGTTTTACCCGGACAACCGTAATCTTCCCGAAGCCTTCTTCAAATCCCGGTGGCTTCAGCTTGGCCGCCATGCGCTGGATCACATCCTCTTTTACCTGGCGCTCACGCTTGCGATTTCGCTCAAGACAAACTTCAAGTGGTACATCGAAAAACACTGCATGTACCTCATAACCAAAGCCTTTAGCCATTTTGATCCATTGACGGCGCTCATGCGGAGCCAGGTTGCTGGCATCAACGTAATTCCAAGGCATGCGGGCGATCAGGCGGGCACGAAGTAAGGATCGAAGAGTGGAGAAAACCAAGCCTTGATAGCGTTGCTCTGTGATGTCGTCAAAAAGGATTGATCGCAGCATGTCACTGGAAAGCGGGGTGACGCCGCGACGCTTGAACCAGGTCGTCTTGCCCGATCCCGGCAAACCGATAGCGAGCACAACCACGCCTTTGGATGGCCGTCCGGAAGTCTTGCCCGCTTGCTGCGCCGGTCGATGCTCCGGGGCTCCGGGCGGCGGCGTGGAAGGTGATTCTGGCTGAACCTCTGTTTCCATTCGCGGCTCGATGGTTGGCGGCGATCCGGGTGCAGGGGATTCAACTGCGGAAGCTTCCTGCGCTACTTCGGAGACGCGGGGAGCTTCTGGCTCAATGTCATCATAGGCAGGCATAAGTGGCTGAGGATGAGCTTCATCGACCAGCGGTTTCTGCTGGCCTACCCTGCCAGTGGCTTCAGTTTCGTTTTCCGGCTTTTTTTTACGGCGCTTCATGCGCTCGCGCATCCAGTTGCGCATGCTTCTGTGTGTAACACAAGCAGCTAAGAAGTTGCAAGCAAAGAGCTTTTTCAGCACTTTTTCAGCGGATAAAGGCGTGAAAACCTGAATCTGGCGCTTTGCATCGAACAGCTCAGGATTTTGAATCATTCTGAGATGGGGGTATTGAGTAAATGAAGTTATTCACCATTGTTGTTTTGACCGCGGCTTTGGCTGCTTCTGCAACAGCTGCGCCCAAACGGGCCGCAAAAGCACAAGCAGTAAAAATTACTAATGGGCCGCGCGTCGAGGGAACCGGGCCGACGTGGGCGGTCATCGCCTGGACCACGAACACGGGCGGCAGCAGCGTTATCCATTATGGAACCAACGCCAATAGTCTGAGCCAGACTGCAAAGTCGTCCTATGCAGACAATGATAAGACAAAGGCGCAGAATCACCGTGTCCACTTGAAGAACCTGAAGCCGAACACCAAATATTTCTTCCAAGTGGATTCAGGCCAAGGTGAAGGGAGCGGCACGGAAGCCAGGAGCAGCGTGGCTGAGTTCACGACCAAAGCTCATAAATAGCCGTGATTGTCCAAAGCCCAGCTGGCGAACCAAAAAAGTTAACGCGGCTGGGCTTTAAAGCAATTCTCTTGTTGCACCATGAATGTAGCTTGTTATAATTGCGGCCCGCAACCGAACCAAGTCATTCAATGGACTCCTGGCAGGCAAAAGTCCCTGCAGATGGCGAGGGTTGGTTCGCAGGTAAAGCAAGGTGCGCAGACGCTTTGGCACTGGCTTCACGATCTGGACTTGTAGGCTTGAATGTTCCTGCCCCAACCCTGTTCTGAAGATTATCCAAAGAAATGCTTCGCAATGGGATCCCCGCTTCAAACCAGCAAGAAGTTTTCAGGCCAACCGAACCCCAGCAACAGGACAATATGCGAAAGCGGTAGAGAGAACGCGATTCACGGGCCAGGTAAAAAGAAATTATTGGCGCACAAGAAACTCTGTCTTTTAAATAAACAGTGATGTCGCACAGCCGAGGGGAAACCTACGGAATGCGAAGCCCACGGCCCCGGACCCGCGTGCTTCCCTTTTTGCAGGTTACTTGAGGTTCGCCAAATTGAGCGTTTGCAGCGACAGCACTTTGACTGTTCCATAAGCGGCTAAGATTACAAATGGCTGCGGGAACGAACGGAAGATACGTGTGCCATGCAGCAAACTTTGTCAGTTTTGAACACCACCTTAAGAAATATTTGAGTAAAGAAGCCGCGGACCTTGCGATCCGCGGCATTGCCATTTGGATTCCCCGTGGCACATTGCGCCGTGTCAACTGTCTCTGCTAACCTGATTAGTTTCAGCCGTGTATCGGAGTTCCACTGTCGCGGTGTCTGCATCCAACTGATGCTGGATCATCAGGTCCTTGAAGGAGATTCAAATTTAATGGCAATCAAAGTAGGTATCAATGGCTTTGGCCGCATCGGCCGCAATGTGTTACGCACGGCCCTTGGAGATTCCAATCTGGAATTTGTGGCGGTCAACGACCTTACCAGTCCCGCCACACTGGCGCATCTCCTCAAGTACGATTCGATTCTGGGCAATCTGAAGCAGGACATCAAAGTTTCTGGCGATTCCATCACTGTCAGCGGCAAAGCGATCAAGGTATTTTCTGAGAAGGACCCTTCGGCCATCAATTGGGAATCTGTCGGCGCGCAGGTGGTCATTGAGTCCACCGGCAAATTCACCGATGCCGAGCAGGCAAAAAAGCATCTACGCGGGCCAGTGAAGAAGGTAATTATTTCCGCGCCGGCCAAGAATGAGGACATCACTATTGTTCTGGGCGTGAATGAAGGCAAATACGATCCCGCCAAGCACAATATTGTGTCGAATGCTTCCTGCACCACAAACTGCCTGGCTCCAGTGGCCAAAGTTATACATGACACGTTTAATATCCAGAGCGGAACAATGACCACGATCCATTCCTATACCAACGATCAGGTCATTCTTGATTTTCCCCACAAAGATCTTCGCCGCGCCCGGGCCGCCGCGCTTTCCATGATTCCCACTTCCACCGGGGCGGCGAAAGCGATCAATCTGGTAATCCCTGACCTGAAGGGCAAGCTGGACGGGTTTGCGATGCGCGTACCGACGCCAAACGTTTCTGTGGTCGATCTCGTGGCGTTCGTGGAAAAAGGCACGACAGTTGACGAAGTCAATAACGCTCTGAAAGCCGCGGCGGATGGCCCGATGAAAGGCATCCTTGGTTACGAAACCGCCGAATTAGTTTCGGTCGATTATCGCGGAGACGAGCGCTCTTCCATCGTGGACGCTCCGCTCACGCGCGTGGTTGCGGGCAACTGCGTGAAAGTGATTGCCTGGTACGACAATGAGTGGGGCTACTCCTGCCGCGTCCGCGATCTGGTCCACTTCATGGCGAAAAAGGGGCTGTAATGGCAGTAGCAACTGAAAAGAACATCACCAAGCTTTCCATCCAGGACCTGAATCTTGAAGGCCATCGCGTTTTTATGCGCGTGGATTTCAATGTCCCGCTGACCGAAGATGGCCGCGTTTCCGATGACACGCGGATACGCGAAACGCTGCCGAGCATCGAGTACGCGCTGCGCAAGGGCGCAAGGTTGATATTGGCTTCGCACTTGGGCCGTCCGAAAGGAAAGGTCAACCACAAGATGAGCCTGAAGCCGGTGGCAGAGCGTCTGCGTATGCTTCTGGATGAAGAACTGGGCCGGAGTTGCAACGTTGGTTTTGCTCCGGACTGCATTGGCCTGGCCGCGGAGGAAATGGCGCATAAGCTGGAAAAAGGCCAGACGCTGCTTCTGGAGAACCTGCGCTTTCACGCGGAAGAAGAAGCCAATGACGAAGCGTTTTCACGCAAGCTGGCCGCGCTGGCAGATGTTTATGTGAATGACGCTTTCGGCACCGCGCACCGCGCGCATGCATCGACCGTGGGTATTACGAAGTTCGTGGACAAATCCGCCGCCGGCCTGTTGATGCAGAAAGAACTGGAATACCTGGGCAAAGTGACGACGCATCCGGAAAAGCCATTTGTGGCCATCATTGGCGGGGCCAAAGTCTCAGACAAGATTGGCGTGATTCGCAACTTGCTCACCAAGGTGGACGCACTGCTGATTGGCGGCGCGATGGCATATACATTTTTGAAGGCTGAAGGTAAGCAGGTGGGCAGGTCCCTGGTAGAAGAAGACAAGGTCGAGCTGGCCAAGTCGCTTTTGCAGGATGCAAAAGGCAAAAAAGTCCGCCTGGTTCTACCGTTGGATAACGTAGTTGCCGAAAAGATTGACGCTGCGGCAAAGACCCAAACCGTTAAGACAGAGCAGGGTATTCCTGCGGACCAGATGGGGCTGGATATTGGCCCAGAAACGATTACAGCTTTCAGCAAAGAAATCGCGGGCGCTAAGACGATCGTATGGAATGGCCCGATGGGCGTTTTTGAAGTCGCGCCTTTTGCCCGCGGCACCATGAAGATTGCAGAAGCGGTTGCAGGGAATCGCGGTGCTACATCGATTGTGGGCGGCGGAGATTCGGTTGCCGCGGTCCATCAGTCCGGACTGGCCGGCAAGAACACGCATATCTCAACCGGCGGCGGGGCTTCACTGGAATTTCTGGAAGGCAAAAAACTTCCGGGCGTGGAAGCGCTTACCAATAAATAAATGGCGCACACAGTGCGATATCGGATCGGATCCAAGGCCACTCTTTAATTGGCGATGGGCGACATCACCGCAGAAAACACCGACGCCATTGTGAATGCAGCCAACTCTGGGCTGCTGGGAGGCGGAGGCGTAGATGGGGCGATCCACGGTACTGCCGGGCCAGCGCTTCTGGCAGAGTGCAAAAAAATCCGCGAGCAGCGGGGTCCTTTACCACCCGGACAAGCTGTAACCACTTCCGGCGGCAAGCTGAAAGCGCGATACGTGATCCATACTGTGGGGCCAGTATGGCAGGGCGGCAAGGTCAACGAGCCGCAAATTCTTGAAAGCTGCTACTGCAATTCAATGGAGCAGGCCAATCTCAAACTCTGCGCCAGCGTAAGCTTCCCTTCCATTTCTACGGGAGCGTTTGGTTATCCGGTGGGCCCAGCCGCGCAAATTGCGCTGCGGACCATCGCCGATCTGCTGCACGAACCACGGTCAGTGAAGTTGGTCCGGTTTGTGTTATTTGACGAGCGCACTTATAAAGCTTACGCCGGCGCGGCGGAAGCGCTGGGCCGCGACTTTCCCCACTACAAGATCAAGGCTGAAGCATGAGAAAAAAGCTGATTGCTGCGAACTGGAAAATGCACAAAACTCCGGAGCAGGCGCTGGCATTTGTGTCTGCGTTTGTGCCGCTCATGGCGGACCACACTCGGGACGAAATTGTTCTCTTCCCGCCGTTTGTACTAATTCCCCAGGTAGGATGGGCGCTGCGCGGCAGCAACATTGCCCTTGGCGGCCAGGACATGTTCTGGGAGAGTGAAGGCGCGTACACCGGTGCGGTCTCCGCTCCAATGCTGCACGCTGTGGGATGCTCGCACGTCATCATCGGCCATTCCGAGCGGCGGCAGTATTTTGGCGAGACCGACGATACGGTGAACCGCAAAATTCGCGCCGCTTTGGTGGCGGGATTAAAGCCCATCGTCTGCGTGGGAGAAGTTTTACAGGAACGTGAAGCCGGAGTGACGGAAGACATTTTGCGGCGGCAATGCAGCATCGCTTTCCGCGAGATATCTGCCGGCGGAGCGCATCCGATTATCGTGGCTTATGAACCGGTGTGGGCGATCGGCACCGGCAAGACGGCGACTCCGGAGCTGGCCGCCGAAGCACATCGCGTGATCCGCGCCCAAGCCGCAGAAGCTTTCGGCGATGACGTAGCTGCCAAAATGCGCATTTTGTATGGCGGCAGCGTCAAGCCAGACAACGCGACAGCATTGATGTCACAGCCGGAAATCGATGGCGCGCTGGTGGGCGGAGCGAGCCTGGATGCGAAGTCGTTTGCGGCGATTGTGAAGTGGTAGCCAGTGCATAAACGTGAAGCGATTATGAAAATGCGCAGGTGAGACTGCTTTCCTACATGATCTAGAATCGCCATCAGATGAGTGCTATCGGATGGACCACTGCCGCACAGATGTTGACGTTTTAATTCACGAAATGGAACGCAATTCAACGGGCCTCGGTAGAAATTTGCGCACGAATTTCTAAGAATTGTTTTATACTTTGACTCCCTGCCAAGGGCCATTTGCTTTTTGAAAGAAAATATCTGGAAACGAAGAAGTTCGGAACACCGCCGGCTTTTTTCAGATTTTTCTAATGCTTACTTGTCAAGAGCGAAGGTGACAGGCTGAAGCTGTATATAGCTATGTCGCCAATTTAGTACGGGGCCCACAGCAACTTCAAGCGGTTTATCGTGCGAGGCCGAAAAGGTCTTGAGATCGCCGCCTTTTGTGCAGCCAGGGAGACCGCACCATGGAAATCCATCAACTTAGATATTTCTGTGCGATTGCCAAACACGGTACTTTTACACGGGCCGCGGAAGCAGAACATGTCGCTCAGCCATCATTGTCACAGCAGATATTGAAGCTGGAAGATGAGCTTGGCGGAAAGTTGTTTTACCGCTTGCCCAGAGCAGCAAAGCTTACCCTGTTGGGAGAATCCTTTTTACCTCGCGCGCTCACCATCCTGCAGGAGATATGCGATACCAAAGAGGAGGTCCGCAGATTAGTCGATCTGAAGGGCTGTCAGGCTGAGCAGGAGGCCGCTTCAAATGTACTGAGCGATGGCCTGCGCTGCGCGGAAGGAAATAACAAGCTGACAAGGGCGGGGTTTTATCTTAATTTACGGAAAAGCGCCTAGAAATCCCTACACTGATAACGAGGCAAACTACCGCTCATGGGCGGACTGTTGTGTTGCGGACGCTTTAAATTAGCCATCCGGCTCCAATCCTGTCTATCTCGGCTTGATAGGGGCTGATCCATTCCACAGCGCCTTCAGAACTGCACCGCACTTGCGAGGGCGCAAGGCGCTGCGTGCCAGGCCGCTTGTTCCCCAAACGTTCATTAAGGCGGAAGTGACAAAACGTGAGGCCCGGCCACACCAATCCGGCTTGCGGTTTGATCCTGGGCTAACAACTTGTCTAGCCCAGGACCAGGTTTGCGACAACAAACGGCTTTGACGGCTATCTGCTTATGCAGGGCAGGTTGCGCTAGGTGTCGTGCCATTATTGAATACGCCAGGCGTGCTGTTAGTGAAGGTTTGAATCGTGCCGTCAAACTTCGTAATGCTGATGCTGAACGGCTCGTTGTAGCTCATGGCCCGGTCATTGAGTACGCTGATCCCCACCTGCTCGCCCAGCAAAATAGAAGAACGGGTGGAGCTCCGGAAGTGGATGCCGGAGTGAATGCCATGACCAAATGAGATGTTAAACGCCAGTTTTAAGAGTTCGCCGTTGACGGTGAGATTGGCGGCGTCAGTGCCAGTATACGGCACTAGCGTGAGGCCATCCGAGCTTGGCATCATCACGTCACTACCGGCGGCCTGAAGCAGCGGCTGGATCTTTTGGTTCCCGTCAAAGAAAAACTTCAGGGCCGTGAGGCAGGCACCGGCAACCGTTCCGTGGCCCGTGGGATAGCATGGGTGCGCCGGCGCCCCTTCTGGAAAAGCTTGCGGCAGCAGGTAGCTGTTAAATTGCGCGAAGGTCCTGGCCACTGCCTGCGAGTTCAGAACATCAGCGTGCAAGGCGTTTGCCGCCTGGGGCAGCGGGACTCTGCCGGTTTTCTTTGCATGGACCAGGGCGCCGTACTCTTCCGGGCGCTGGCGCAGGTTGACGACCCATTTGTGGAACCACGACGCTTTGAGGGCTCGGGTTGCCATTTCAGGCAGCGTAGCGGCGCAGTCCGCCGGATCCAGCGTGCCAAAGCCGTGTTCCGACTTGTTGCCGATGGCCCTACCGCCAATTTGCCTGACGCCATAAGGATTGCCCGGGTTCAGCAGTGCATTGATGCCGGCAAGCACCAGAAACGCGATGAAATGGGCCTCGTGGAGTACGTCGACGTGAGTGTACGAAGCGAGATCGCGGCCATTGCGAATGTGCCGAAACGTCGAATCAAACGCCAGCACGCCACTCGGTACATGACCGTTTTGCACGTTCATAAACTCACCCACACCGGTCATGAAGCTCTGGTTGGGCGAGAATACGTGGTACATCTGGCTGATGGGTTGAGCGCCAAAGAAAGTCGGTTGCAGCAGCAACTGGGAAAGATAGGGTCCCTGAACATTGCCGTCGCCAGGGACAATTTGGCCGCGGAACAGATTCTTCGTCGTGACTGGAAATGGATACTCGTTATTGGCGGCGCTTTTGATGTAAGTGAGGCCATTCAGCTCAGTGGCAGCCGCCTGCGCTGTTGCGTTGCCGTCATAATCGGAGAAATTCACATCGCGCAGCATGGCGGCCCAGTAGTGCTCCACCTCCTCATCCGCAGTCTGCGCGCTGGCGGTTGTCGGCGCCGGATCGATAGTAGTGGCATGCGAGTCCAAGCCCTCCAGGTCGAACGCCAAGCAGGTCTGGGGACCATTCAGTTCCGCGTTTGGATTGGTCCCCCCGGGATTGCCGACGATGATGTTCTCGAAATCGGCGAAGTTGGTGCTGGTGAGCGCGTTGGTAAAGCTGGTGAAAGAAGTTTGATTTACCAGCTCCAGGTTGTCATGCACCAGCGCTTTGCTCCAGGTGCCGCTGTGGTCTGTATACAAAGCGAAGTCGCCATTGTCGGGCGCGACCGGAGGGCTGACTTTTTCAGCCTGGGCCTCAAACTTGCGATAGTTGAAGGACTGATTGGAACGGTTATTCTCCGAGTAGACAATGTCAGAGGCGTCCGCTTCCGACTCTTTTCCGCCGAGCAATGGTTCAAGTGGAACCATGGCCGCGGCAACGGCCATAGCGGTGAATCCGCCGGCTCTGCCCATGAATGAACGCCGGCTACGATCGGCCGGCAGGTTGCGATCAGCATTTTTGTGATCGCTTTTCGTTTTATCTGCCGGCGTCCCATTGCTGGGAGCAGCGGCTATGGAATCTGCTTTTTGCTGGGGAACGGGCTGAGTTTCAGTTTCACTCGGGCCGATAGGGGACTGCACCTTCTCGTCACGCATGAATTCCTCCATTTTTGCTCTGCACATGACTGGAAAAGCAGAGCTGGCCAGAGTTCATCATGACGGACGACTGGATTGCCAATACTTATTTTCTATGGTTTGTAGCTGGATCAGTTGCCAGACCGCGCTTTCACCGGATTCCGCTGTATGTAGCAAAGCTTTTCGGTATGGGTGATTTAAGTTTAGTGGCACAACTTTATTAGCGCTCAAGCACAAGGCCCTTCGGTCCTGCCGCCCGAGCTCTGCCTATCCGCGGCCAAGCGGCTTCGCGAAGGGAGACCCGAAACGCTTGCTCATGACGAATTTTAGTGGGTGAAATCGATTGTCAAGGTGATCCTCTGCCAATATCCATTGTGAGCCTTGAGACCAGCGGAGCCGATTCCTCGGCCCTCACGGAAGCTGTAACGGAGCTTCAGCAGCGATGGCGGTTCGGCGCCCCTCGGAACAGCAGGTGGTTGTGGTGGCGTAGTTATCCGGTGCGTGGAGTTTGTCAGTACGAAGCGACGCGGAATGCAAGATCGCTTACCTAGGCTTTGCGATATCGGGCGGATACCTGGCGCACAGCC
>JBARNL010000895.1:0-3212 GCA_049802955.1 Candidatus Angelobacter sp. | reverse complement strand
AGGTAATCCCGCTCTCGCTTGAAATGGACGAGCGCCATCGCCAGCTCATCATCAGCGGGCCCAACACGGGCGGCAAAACCGTGGGCCTCAAAACCCTTGGACTGCTGGCGCTGATGGCCCAGGCCGGAATTCACGTTCCTGCCACGTCGGCGCGGCTGCCGGTGTTTGATTCCGTGCTGGCTGATATCGGCGACTATCAGTCGATTGAGCAGAATCTTTCTACTTTCTCCGCGCACGTCACCAACATTGATTTCATCTCGCGCACCGCAACCGCGCATTCGCTTGTCCTGCTGGACGAACTCGGCTCCGCCACCGATCCTGAAGAAGGCGCGGCCCTGGCCGTGGCCATTGCAGATCATTTCCGCCGCAGCGGCGCGCTCAGCATTATTTCCACGCACCACACCTCGCTCAAGGTCTATGCCGCCAATACTCCGGGCGTGCTCAACGCTGCCGTGGGCTTCAATGAAGATACTCTTCAGCCCACCTATGAGCTGCGCGTCGGCGTGCCGGGAGCTTCAGCGGGCATCAACATTGCGCAGCGTCTCGGCCTCAATCGCCAAATTACTGACGCCGCGCGTGAACGCCTGACCACGCAAACGCAGGACGTCAGCAAGTTTCTGGATAAGCTGCACTCTGAGCTGCGCGATCTTGAACGTGAACGCCACGCCGCCCAGCAGCGCGAACAGGACCTTGCGCGCGAGCAGAAGCGCCTGGAAGCTGAAGGCCAGCAGGAGCAGCGGCAGAAAGTCCGCGAGTTTGAGCGCAAAATGGAATCGCTCATCAAGGACTTTGAGTACCAGGTGCGTGAAGCCATCAGCGCCGTGCAGGACCGCGCCGCCGCGCAAAAGCTCAGCAAGCAGGCGGAGCAGCGCATCGCCAAACTGCGCCGTGAATTTAAAGAACAGTTTGATGCCGGCGTGGTCGCCCACAAAAGCGGCGCGGACCAGGGCGATCCCAACGCGCGTCCCCATGAGGTCAAACACATTTCTGAAGGCGATACGGTCAAGCTCAAGTCCTTTGGCCGCACGGCGGTGATCAAACGCAAAATCGATGAAAACACCTTTGAAGTTGAGATCGGCAACATGAAGATGAAGATTCCCCGGCATGACGTTGCTGAAGTCTTCGGACGCACGGGCGCCGGCGGAAGCGCAGGAGGAAGTCCGCCGAATCCCGTTGCCGCAGCGCGCGCGCGCGGAATCTCCGTCACGCTTAAAGAAGATTCCAACGCGCCTACTGAGCTGAACGTGATCGGCCGCAACGTGGACGAAGCCACCAGCGCGGTAGAAAAGTTCATCGACCGCGCATTCTTGGCGGGGCTCACGCGCGTGCGTATTGTCCACGGCAGCGGCATGGGCATCCTGCGCAAGGCGCTGCGCCAATATTTGCAAAAACATCCGCATGTGGCCACCGTGGCTGAACCCCAACAAAATGAAGGTGGAGCCGGGGCGACGGTGGTTGAATTACGGGAATAGCAAAAAGCAAAATCTCACCACGGAGGCACGGAGACGCGGAGAAAAGCAAAGAAGAATTAGCCCCGAATGCACGCGAATCGGCGCGAATTTAACAGAAGAGGATTGTGATTCGCGTTCCTTCGTGTTGATCGCAGCCCAAATTCTGATCAGCGTCATCTGTGTTCATCAGTGGTAAGTTGTTCTGTTCTTGGTTTTTCGATTACGTGCAACATGAGGTGATTATCACCAGTTGTCAATAATTGACAATTGTTGTTAACCAAGATTACACTTTGCTCATGAATGTCAACCTGGGCCCCACCTTCGACGATTTTGTGGCCGATCTGCTCAAGACCGGGCTGTATCAATCCCAAAGCGAAATCCTACGGGAAGCTTTACGGTTGCTCAAAGAACGCGAGGAACTGAAAGGGCTCCGGGTCGCAGAACTGCGCAAGGAAATCGCTCTCGGTGCCCGTGAAGCTGACCGTGGCAAGTTCGTGGATGGACCCAAAACCTTTGCGGACATTCGGCGCAAAAGCAAGCAGCGAAAGACT
The DNA here is from genome assembly GCA_049802955.1 of Candidatus Angelobacter sp. GTDB lineage: Bacteria > Acidobacteriota > Terriglobia > Terriglobales > Acidobacteriaceae > Angelobacter. Next base: position 1,210 of record JBARNL010000895.1, on the reverse strand, counting down.
TCCGGGAGATGAAGGCTTTTGTCTTCACTCCGCTGGCAGCGCGCGATCTAAACGAGATTTGGGACTACCTGGCCAGTGACAACATCGAAGCTGCCGACCGTGTGTTGGGCGCCCTGGAAAAAGCGCTGCACGGGCTGGCAAAGAATCCCGGCAAAGGCCATTGGAGAGACGACCTTGCCGACCGGCGGCATCGCTTCTTCCTGGTCTATTCATATTTGATTGTTTACCGTCCTGAAAACCAAGCCTATGCAGGTCATCCGTGTGCTCCACGCCTCACGGGATATCCAAGCCCTTCTGGATATACCGTCACAGACTTCCTAATCAGTGTCATCTGTGTTCATCAGGGGTAAGTTTTCTTTTCTATCTTTGCGTCCTCTGCGCCCTTTGCGGTGAAAGATTTTTTCTATCCGCGCTCATCCGCGTCAATCCGCGGTAGGGCGGTTCTTGCTTTTCCGATCACGCGCGATCACCCGATCACGTGCGATCACGGCGATCTCCGTCTGCGTCCTTTGCGGTAAAAGCTTTTGTTCTTCGATTTCCCGATTCCCCGATGTTCCGATCAACCGATGAAACACCTTTCTCAGCTCAATCACCTCCAGCGGACACTCCTTCCAATTATGTTTCCAGCACACAATCCCGTCGCAGCCGTCCACTCTGTGCCCATGCCGCAGGAAGTTCCGGCTCTCAAATTCAAACTCAAGCTTCATTCGCTGTAGCTGTCCGCGTACCACCTCCCGCAACGCTTCGCAGTCCGGGAAGGCGGCCTGGAATCGCAGCACGCTGAATCCCAGTTGCCGCGCCACCATGCCAAACGCAAACACCACCCCCAGTTCGTTCAACGGCTCGTGCACCATCTCCGGCCAATTCATCAACGGGCCATACAGCGGACGGTCCTGAAAAATGTCCTGCTTGCGCCGCCCGCGGAGACCAGGCTCGCCGAACTTTGGTCCGCGGCGTTTGGACCCGCCCATGCTGTCTCCATGGAATCTGGTCCCGGAGAGCCGGCTGGGCTCCGCCGCGCTCTCTCCCTTCGTCCGCGTCCTAATCATCGCCAGCCTGTGCCACAAAATCCAGGAATTTGCAGCCACCTTACGGGGTGGCTTTTTTATTGCCGGAAACCCGATTTCAGGACGTGAATGTTTGGGGTGGGAACGGCCTAGCGTGTACGACACAACAGCTGATTGCTAATGGCTAACTGCTAATTACTGGG
>JBARNL010000894.1:0-6726 GCA_049802955.1 Candidatus Angelobacter sp. | reverse complement strand
CAAGTTGGTGGAGGTGCTGGCCGCATACGCCGCGGAGCAGGTAACCGCCGGCGCTGATGCGCTGCAGATTTTTGATAGCTGGGTGGGCTGCCTGAGCGTGGAAGATTATCGACAATATGTGCTGCCGTTCTCAACCGATCTGGTGCAGCGGCTTAAGAAGACCGGCGTTCCTATCATTTATTTTGGAACCGATACCGCGACGCTTCTGCCTGCGATGAAGGAAACCGGCGCCGATGTGATGGGCGTGGACTGGCGCTTTCCGCTCGACCAGGCGTGGAGCAGTTTGAATTTCAAGGGCGCGGTGCAGGGGAATCTTGATCCGGTGCTGCTGTTTGCCGGACAGAAGGAGCTACGCGCGCGGACCGATGCCATTCTGAGGCAGGCTGGCGGCCGTCCGGGACACATTTTTAATTTAGGGCATGGAATCTTGCCGGAAACGCCGGTGGAAAATGTTCGCGCGCTGGTGGATTTTGTTAGAGAATTAAGCGCATCGTATTCCGCTGGAGCGGCCCCATGAGCTGTACGCAATGAGCAGTCAAAAATCAGCCATCCTGCTGCTTGCCCACGGCAGTCCCGATTCGCCAGCTGACGTCCCGGAATTCATGAAACATATTACCGGCGGACGGCCCGTGCCGGATACGGTCATTAAGGAAATCACGCATCGTTATTCGCTCATAGGCAAGTCACCGCTGACGGAAATCACCATGCGCCAGGCGGAAGCGCTGCAGGCCAAGCTGGGGGCCCCAGTGTACGTGGGCATGCGCAATTGGAAACCGTTCATCAGTGATGCGGTGCAGCAGATCACTGCCAGCGGCATTGAGAAAGTGGTGGCGATCTGTCTTGCGCCGCAGAATTCTTCCACCAGCGTTGGGCTCTATAGCAAGGTGCTTGCGGACGAGCGTAAGCCAGGATTGTCCGTGCAATTTGTCGAGTCATGGCATGACCATCCGCTGCTGATCCAGGCATTTGCCGAGCGGCTGGAGCCGGTCTGGCGGCAGGCGAGCGCGGAAACGGGAAGCGCGCTGCCTGTGATCTTTACCGCGCACAGCGTGCCCATGCGCACCATCAGCGCCGGTGATCCGTATGAAAAGCAAGTTAAGGAAACAGCGCAATTGGTAGCGCGCAAGATCGCAGGTCTTACGCCCGAGTTGCAGCAGTTTGCTTTTCAGAGCCAGGGCATGTCTGGCGGCCCATGGCTCGGACCGACTGTCGAAACTGTAATGCTTGAACAAAAGAGACAAGGGCACAAGGGCGTGGTGATTGCGCCAATAGGGTTTGTCTGCGACCACGTTGAAGTGCTCTATGACATCGATATCAGCTTCCGCCAATTTGCGCATGAGCAGCAATTCAAGTTGTGGCGGCCTGAATCTTTGAATACTTCGCCTACATTCATAAGCGCGCTGGCCAAACTTGCGTCAACGCGCATGGCGCTGGCTTCAGGGATTGTCTCGCTGGCATGAAGCGCATAGCCATTATCGGCGGCGGCATCGCGGGGCTGAGCACGGCTTTTTATCTAGAAAAAGCTCGCCGCGCCGGCGCCAACCTGCAATGGGCCTTGTTTGAAAAATCCGACCGTCTGGGTGGCGTTATACAAACAGAGCGCCGCGATGGCTTTGTCATCGAAGCCGGGCCTGATTCATTTCTCAGCATCAAGCCTGACGCTTCGCGGCTGTGCCAGGAATTGGGCATTGACGATCAATTGATTTCTTCGAATGACGCCAGCCGCAAGACTTACATTTTGGTGAAGGGGCAACTGGTTCAGATTCCACGGGGGCTGGAATTCATGGTGCCCACGCGCATATGGCCCATGGTTACAACGCCGCTGTTTTCATTCAAAACAAAGTTGCGCATGGCGGCGGAATTGTTTTCGTCGGCGCGAAAAGATATAGCAGACGAATCCGTGGGAGGCTTTGTGCGACGCCATTTTGGCCAGGAAATGGTGGACCGCGTCGCCGAGCCGTTGCTTGCCGGCGTGTATGGCGGGAACGCGGAGCGGCTCAGCGTTCGCGCGGTTCTGCCCCGCCTTGCCGAGATGGAGCGCCAGCATGGCAGCCTGGTGCGCGCAACGCTGAAAGCCAAAGCGCTTGCCCGTCCTGGGGCTAAACCGCAGCCATTGTTTACGTCTTTAAAAAATGGCATGCAGCAGATGGTGGAGGCGCTGGTAGCCGCATTGCCGCAGGCGTCAATCCGCTTGCATCAGCAAAATCTGCAATTGCGTCCCGTGAATGATGATTGGCAGATTGAAAGCAGCGGCAGCACTGAAAGATTTCAGGAGGTGTTGCTCGCGGTGCCTGCGCCCGCAACGGCAGGATTGCTGCGGCAGTTTCATCCAGGGCTGATCGAAGGGCTGGCCCGGATTGAATACACATCCACGGCGGCTGTCGCGCTGGCTTACGATCAGGCTGATCTTCCTCCCGGACATGGATTTCTGGTGCCGCGATCAGAAGGGCGCAAGATAATGGCCTGCACCTTCGTCCATGAAAAATTCCATTATCGCGCGCCGGACGGCAAGAAGTTGCTGCGCTGCTTCTTTTCCAGCTCGCGCATCCCGGACCTGCTCAGCCACAGCGACGAAGCTTTGCAGCAATTCGCGCGTCAGGAATTGAAAGACATTTTAGGACTGGCAGCAGAGCCAAAATTTGCACGAACGTTTCGCTGGGACCGCGCCATGGCGCAATATGAACCCGGGCACCTGGATCGCGTGGCGGAGATGGAAAAAATCATCGCGGCCATGCCGGGCTTTCATATTATCGGCAACTCATTTCACGGGATCGGCTTGCCGGACTGCATCAAGTCCGCGCGGCTGGCGGTGGAACAGATTACATCCGGCGTTTCACAGCCTGCGGCGGTTTAGGTTATTGTGCATTCGCGTGCAATGTACCTCAGCGGCTAAAGCCGGCGGACTATCAGCTTTACCGCAGGTCTAAAGACCTGCTCCACCCTGCCATGGGACACAGTAAAGCCTAAGAATCAGCCGGGGAGCCCGCAACCGTGAGCGAGCCGAAAGAGTTCCACCTTGCCATGGGACACAGGAAAGCCTAATAACGCTTAGCCTTTGCGGCCTTTACAGAACGTTTGGCTGGCAACGGTTTAGCTTTGGTCTTTACGGGACGTTTGGCCGACGACGTTTTAGCCTTGGTTGCTTTCGCGGGCGGCTTTGTGCCTAGTTCAGTCTGTGTCTTCTTCGGCAGCTTTGCCAGAATCATCTGATAGGACTCGGTTATCAATTCTTTGATTTCAGGTTGGCGCAGTGCGTCCATGTCGAGCATCGCCACCCAGTGATTGCGCGCCATATACGGCGCGGGAATAATGCCGTCGATTTCCACCAGTTCGGCAAACTTTTCCGGAGTGCACTTGAAGCAAATCTTTGTCGGACTGACCGCCGCTTCAAGGTTTGCGATGCAGAACATCTTGCCGGCAATGCGAAACAGAAGGTTGTGCTCCCACTGTACGTCTTCTGTTGCATGTGGTAGAGAAAGGCAGAACGCGCGCACCCAGTCGAGGTAAGAAGCCATGAAGAAAAATATACCGTTCGCAGGAAGACCAGTAAACCCGCTTTACTTTGCAGAAGAATCCAACCCTTACCAGGGATAAGACCGATAACACTGATTTACACGGATTAAAAAAAAATCAATTAGGACCATTTTTAAGTTTGTAAATCCGCGTCATCCGTGTTCATCGGTGGTGAGATTTACTTTTTGTGCAAAGCGAGCGTGGAGTTCTTCAGGGACCGCGCACTTTCTGCGTTGTGCTGTCTGCCAGGGGCTATATCGATTTACTGATACTGTAAATTTCAAAGCGAAAACAAAAGGTCCCTCACTCCTACTCGCGCACTGGAGAAAACGCGCGCTTCGGTAACGGAGTTCGGGATGACGAGTTAAAGTTCGGGATGACGAGTTAAAGAAAGATACATTAATTCTGAAATCGCTCTGAATCCCGCATCTGTAAGCTTTCGGCATGAGTAAACTCATGTCCTGACACTTGCCTGGCCCGACGACACTCTCCAGGAAATTGAAGGCCTTCAGGCGCTGAAGCCCACATCTGGAAGGAACGCTTTCGGCATGAGTAAACTCATGCCCTGACACTTGACTGGCCCGAGGACACTCCCTGGAAATTGAAGCCTTCAGGGGCTGAAGCCCACATTTGTAAGGAACGCTTTCGGCATGAGTAAAACTCATGCCCTGACACTTGACTGGCCCGAGGACACTCCCTGGAAATTGAAGGCCGTTACGAAAAGAAGAACTTTCACTTGTTTTGCGTGATTGCACCAAGCAATGCACGCACGATTTGCGCTTCTTCGGCGGAATTCAAGACGGTGCGCAGATCGAGAAGCACGCGGCCTTCTTCCACACGGGCAACAATCGGGGGAGTATTGTGGCGGAGACGGGCGGCAAGTTCGTCGGCGCTCAGGGACTCCGCGGTGATCGCCAGCAGGAAAGTGGGCAGGGATGAAGTAGGCGCGGAGCCGCCACCGACCAGCGATTCTCCAGGGATGATCGTTGTTTGTAATTGCGTGGTTTTTAATTGGCCGCCGCCGAGCTGTTTTTGCATGGCTTCTGCGCGTGAGCGAATTTCCTGGGCGGGCAGGCGCATCATGCGAGCAAAAGGAATGGCATCGTGGTTCTGGCGGAGATATTCCATCAGCGTGCCTTCCAGCGCGGCGTAGGTGAGCTTGTCCACACGCAGGGCGCGGAAGAGTGGGTTAGAGCGCACGCGCTTGATCAGCGCTTCGCGCCCGCTCAGCAAGCCGGCTTGCGGACCGCCCAGCATTTTGTCGCCGCTATAGGTGATCAGGTCGGCCCCGGCGCGGAGGCTGTCCATAACTCCGCTCTCATTCACGCCCAGCGTGCGCAATGGAATCATGGCCCCGCCACCCAGGTCTTCCATCACCGGGATATTGTGCTTGCGCCCAAGCGCGACAAGTTCTTCCAGTGACGGCTGCTCAGTAAAGCCGATAATGGCGAAATTGGAGCGATGCACGCGCAGCAGCAGGCGCGTTTTTTCCGTGATGGCGTTTTCATAGTCGGAAAGACGCGTGCGGTTGGTAGTGCCAACTTCGCGCAGGACAGCGCCGGACTTGGCCATCACGTCCGGCACGCGGAAAGACCCACCGATTTCGACCAGTTCGCCGCGCGAAACGATGACCTCGCCGCCCTCAGCCAGCGTGTTCAGGGCCAGCATCACTGCCGCAGCGCAATTATTGACAACCACGGTCCGAATGCCGCTGACGCCATCCTGATTGAGCAGCCGCGTGAATAGCCGCTCTACGTGGACGTCGCGCTTTCCGCGCTCGCCGGCGGCGATATCAAACTCAAGATTTGAGTAGCCGCCCGCAACTTCAGTGATGCGCCTGATGGCGGCTTCAGCCAGCGGCGCGCGTCCAAGATTTGTGTGCAGGATTACGCCAGTGGCATTGATAACCGGCTTAAGCGAAAATTCCATGGCGCGGCTTAGGTGGCGCATGACGGCTTCTGGCAAGTGCGCCGCAGCCAGTAAAACAGATTCCTGCGTGGCCAACGTTCCGCTACGAATCTCTTCGCGAAGATTGGCAACTACCGCGCGGACCGATTCCGTCACAACCGCCTGACCTTCACGAGCCAGCAGAGGCGCGAGCTCGGGCCTCTTCAACAGTTCATCCACTGAGGTGAGCAGGCGGTAGAGACCGGATTTGGTGGTGGTGGGCACTTTTTGTAATCCCGAGCGAAGCGAGGGAACCCTATTGTCACGATACATCGAGTTACCACTATGCACATTTTCGCAAATCAGCTGCTAATCTAAAAGATGCAAGTGACGCGCGGTGCTTTCTTTGGCAAATGTTTCATCCTAAACATTTCGTCAGAGAGTAGGGGGCCCTCGCTTCGCTTCGGGATGTTTTTTAACCCACCTCCACCAGTCCATACCTTCTCTGCCAATGCTGGCGGAGATGCTGCATCACACGCTGACGGTCTGTAAGGGTGATTTCCGGATCGGATTCCGAGACCAGCTTGGCGGCTTCAACCTTGGCCAGTTCCAGCAGGTTGCGGTCACGCAAGATGTTGGCAATGCGGAGGCCGGGCATGCCCGCCTGTTTGGTACCAAAGAATTCGCCCGGGCCACGCAGCTCAAGATCAAGCTCGGCAATCTCAAAGCCATCCTGCGTGCGGACCATTTCATTGAGCCTGCGCTCGGCTTCAGGCGAAACCTTGCCGCCAGTCATCAGCACGCAATAAGATTTCGCCGCGCCGCGCCCTATGCGTCCGCGCAATTGGTGGAGTTGGGAGAGGCCAAAACGCTCCGCATGCTCCACCACCATTACAGTGGCGTTGGGTACGTCCACGCCAACTTCAATCACTGTGGTGGAAACCAGCACGTCAATCTCGCCGGCCTTGAAGCGGTGCATCATGTCTTCTTTTTCTTCAGGTCTCAGGCGGCCATGCAGCAGTCCGACGCGCAGATCAGGAAAAACTTTCTTGCGCAATTCGTCATACATGTGCAGCGCAGCTTTGAGCCCTGTCTTAGAGCGCGCACCCGCGGGCTCCGCGGCAAATTCCATTTCCTGCTGCTCCGCTGGAGCGCCCTCTATCACCGGATAGACGACGTAAGCCTGGCGACCGAGCTTGGCCTGCTTGCGCACAAAGTCCCAGACTTCGCTGGCGCGCTGGTCGGAAATTTTGCGCGTGGTGATAGGCGTGCGTCCGGGCGGCATTTCGTCAATCACGCTGGTATCAAGATCGCCATAAAGCGTGA
>JBARNL010000893.1:0-4172 GCA_049802955.1 Candidatus Angelobacter sp. | reverse complement strand
CATCAAAACTTTGCCTCCCAGTTGGTCCGCCTTCGCCGTGGCCGCTTCAACATCGGCCACCTGGAAGTAAACCAGCCAGTGCGGCGGAGCATTGGGGTTGCGGTGCTGGGCCGGAGGAATCCCGCCGATGAAATTTCCGCCGTTTTTGATGTGAATGTATCCGGAAGGATCTTTTTCATCTTTCGATAGCTGCCAGCCAAAAACATCGCCATAAAACTTGCTTGCGCGCTCCGCATCGGGAGTGCTGAGGTCAGCCCAGCAAAAAGTATTGTCGCCCGTTATGCCGATGCCTGAACGATTTTTGGCCTGCCACACGGAAAATACCGCCCCGATGGGGTCCTGGAGAACGGCCATTCGTCCCACGTCCATAACATCAAAAGCGGGTGCGTGTACGGTGCCGCCAGCCTGGGCCGCTTTAGCCACAGACTGATCGGCATTTTCAACCTCAATATAAAGCATCCAGTTTGGAGGCACGCCTTGCGCGCGCTGTTCCTTGCGCATGGTGTAAGCGGCTCCGGTATTGCGGCCGGATAGCTTGAACATGGAATAAAAATCGTCCGGCCCCATGGGGCTGTCTTCCACAGCCCAGCCGAAGAGCGATGTGTAGAAACTTTTGGCGGCATTCTGGTCCGTAGTCGCCAACTCAACCCAGCAAAACGAACCGGCAGGGTGCTTATCGATATTTGCCATAGCCCCCGAGTATACGCCCGCGGTGTGAAGCAGGCGGCATCCACGACTATGTAGGATGATCTACTTTGGAATGATCTACTTTGGACTGACCTACTCTGGCGAATAGTACGTCCCATTCTTGATGCTTTTGAGACGGAACAGCACGGCTGCCGGGGAATGTTTCTGCCAGCAATTCAACGCTGGACATGCTCAGAACAGCGAACTTGCGCCAGTCCGGCAGACGACTGCTTTTGCTTTCGCCGGCAATCTGATACGTGAAGAGGTTCGCGGTCCCTTTCTGAATGCCATAATCTTGCGGCTCAACGACTCGCTCCTTATGGTGATACGTAAAGCATAGCAGGCGTCTCTTGTGGATGGCCGTTAGAATGAGTTGATGAACGGCAGGATCTACGTTGGCTGGCGCTGGGTACCGTATTACATGAAGAGATCCCTTCATGCTTGAATCATGAGCGCGTCCGGGCATTTCGATGACGCAGAACCTTTATCTATCCTGAATTTGGAAATTTATAATAGTCAGCATGAAGCGCTCCGGAGTTGCCGATCTCCCATTGCATGGCGGGCGTGTGCCTCCGTGGCTTGCCGAGCGTATGACCATGCTGGGCACGGCGATTTCCGAAAGCGTGCTCTACCATTACAGCGCGCCGGAGTTGCTGTCCCGGTTGAGCGATCCTTTCTGGTTCCAGGCCCTGGGCTGCGTGATGGGAATGGACTGGCACTCGTCCGGAATTACAACGTCGGTCATGGGCGCCCTGAAGCGCGGCCTGAATCCGCGAGCCCATGAGCTCGGCATCTACGTTTGCGGCGGACGCGGAAAGCACTCGCTGAAGACTCCGGATGAGCTGCGCGCGGTGGCCGATCGCGAGAACCTGAACGGTGACGAACTGGCGCGTACAAGCCGTCTTACCGCTAAGATCGACAACAACGCCATTGCCGATGGCTTCCAGCTATACCTGCACAGCTTTGTGGTGAGCAAAGCCGGCGAGTGGGCGGTCGTTCAGCAGGGAATGAACGACGCAACAGGTCTTGCCCGCCGCTACCATTGGCATTCGGCAACCGTGCGCGATTTTACTTGTGAGCCGCACACCGCAATTGTCGGCGACAGCGTTATTGACGGCTCAATCATGAACTTGGTGGATAACCGCGCCAAGGCGGCGCAAGCTGCCTTGCTGGAGATTACGCGCGAGAATCCCGAGCGCACATTGCGTGAAGTTCCACGGCTCACCATGCCGACGCACCATGATGTCCGTGAAAAGGATATTGATGTAAAGCGGCTGGGCGCGGTGCTGGCGGTGGCATATGAGCGGCAGCTCCGCGACTTTGCCAATCTGCTGCTGCTGGAAAATCTTGGGCCGCGCACATTGCAGTCTTTGGCGCTGATTGCCGAAGTGGTGCATGGAACGCCGACGCGCTTCTCTGATCCGGCGCGGTTCTCATTTGCGCATGGCGGTAAAGACGGTCATCCTTTTCCAGTTCCGCTGAAGACTTATGATGAGTCGCTCTCGGTGCTGCGAGGGGCACTGCAACAGGCCAAAGTCGGTCATACCGAAAAATTGAGCGGCTTCAGCAGGCTTGACCGCTTTACCCGAATGGTTGAAACGCAGCTTCAGCCCAAAGTCGATTTTGAAGCCGCGCTGGCGCATGAACGCCGGATTTCGCCATCTCTTGACGGTAGAAGCGTCTTCGACGATCGCAAGCCGCAAGCAAAAACGAAAAATGGCAAGCAATTGAAGCTCTTCTAAGTTCTGGCAAACTGTTTGCCTCACCGCCCTTGTCTGGGTACACTGCACACGCGATGATTAAAAACTTTGTGTTGATCTTGATTGCTGCGCTTGCCTGCATTCCTGCAATGGCCCAGTGCTGCCCGGAAAAGCCCGCCACAGAAAAACGGCAGGTGCTCTGGCAAAAGCTCCAGGAAGATCTGCGGGGCGTGGACCAGCATCTGGACGGCGTGCTGGGGCTGGCGGTCAAAGACCTGACCTCGGGAGAGACATTCTTCATCCACGGCGATGAAATCATGCCGCAGGCCAGTTCCATCAAGATAGCAGTGCTGGCGGATCTTTATCTGCAGGCACAACAAGGCAAGCTCAAGCTGAACGATGAATACGTGGTGCGCAAAGAAGATCTCGTGAGCGGCAGCGACATCATGCTGGGACTCACGCCGGGCGTCACGCGCCTGACGTTTCGCGATCTTGCAACCATGATGGTCGCCGTGAGCGACAACAGCGCGACGAACGTCTTAATCGGGCGGGTCGGCATGGAGAATGTCAACGCGATGCTGGATGCTCTTGGTTTGCACGCAACCCGGCTGCGGCGGCAGATGATGGACCTGAAAGCCGCCGGGGAAGGCCGCGAAAACGTTTCCACCCCGCGCGAGATGATGACCCTGCTGGAAACTATTTATCGCGGCAAGCTGCTCAACAAAGAGATGACGGCTGATTTCATCAAAGTCCTGAGCACGCATAAGGAAAGCTCGCTCCTGCAAAGCCTGCCGGATGACGCCGTGGCAGCCAGCAAACCTGGCGAACTGGAGGCTGTGCGAAATGACTCTGGAATTATTTTCGTGAAAAATCGGCCGTATATCTTGTGCGTGATGACGACGTATCTGAAGGACGAAAAAGAAGGTGCGACGGCAATCCGCAAGGTTACGGCTCTTACGTACAGTTACTTCGATCGCGTGTCCCGCGCCTCAGAGTATGGCCGCGTGGTGTCGCCAAAATAAGCTTATCGAGAAAGAGCCGCTCACATCCCACGCCAGTACATCGTCTAAAATTAATGGTCATGAAGAAACGTTTCTTATGGACGTTGTTTGTCGCCGCTCTGCTTTTTTGTGCGGCAGCAGCGCAGTTTAAGCGAGTCCCGCTACAAGCACCTGCCCGGCCAAATCCGCAGTTGTATAAAGCAAATGCAAACGCGGCGCAAGACATCCGGCAAGCGCTGGCAGCCGCCGGGAAGCAACATAAGAACGTGCTGCTGGATTTCGGCGGCAACTGGTGTATCGATTGCCATGTGCTCGACAATGCATTTCATCAGCCTAGGATCGCCCCCTTACTGAACAGCAATTACATCGTTGTGCGCGTGGACGTGGGAAAGTATGACAAGAACCTGGATCTGGCGAAGAAATACCACGTCAACATGGGAAAGGGCGTGCCATCCCTGGCTGTGCTGGATGCTATGGGAAAAGTAATCTATGCCACCGGCGATTTTGAACGGGCGCGCATGATGAGCGAAGACGATGTAATTCGGTTCCTGGACCAGTGGAAGCCGCTTGCGGCCCGCACTCCTTCTCCGGGCACTCCTTCTCATAGATAGGAGATAAGCTGAATGTCGAGCCTCTTCAAAATGGGCGTCCGCGCATGACACAACACTCCGGGCGAAGCGCATTTTCCACTTTTTAGCTGTTGCAATTCTCTTTTTCTGGAGAGAGAATCCCCTACCCACTTGATTGGTTCCACCCGGCCCCTGGTGTCCCTACCCCCTAATTC
>JBARNL010000892.1:0-3892 GCA_049802955.1 Candidatus Angelobacter sp. | reverse complement strand
TTGCAGGAAAAACAAGCTGCGGTGGTGGGATTGCTGGAACAGTTTCCCGCGCTGCTGAACGCGGTGCGCGGGCTAATGGGAAAGAAGCCGGCGGGATCTGCGGGAATTCCGGATTTTGGGAATCCTGTGGCGGCGATTACAGCGCTGAAGCCGGCGATGTTTTCAGGGGCTAAAGCCCAGGAATTTTAGATTCCTGATCGGCACGAGTGAACTCGTGCCCTGATACTTGCCTTGCGCGAGGAAACTTTGCCGCAGCTTGAAAAATACAGATAACTAAAAGCCCAGTACCAGATAAGCGGTGACTTTCCGCGACCATAAATGGCCGTTCTTTCACCAAAGACCAATTACTAAATACCAATTCCACGAGGTGCAATCTTGGCAACAAATCCTGTGACCAGCATTTCCACCACAGACAAACTGAAACAGACGCTGAAGACGGTGACGGATGCAGCGCTGTTCATTGAACAGATTCTTGGTGCAGTTGGGCCAGCCAGCGGCGCAGGCGAGTTTGATGCAGCCACCGCGGAGCGCGTGACAGCGGCCTTCAGCAACCTGGCGGCGATTGCGATTCAGGCTGCCCACGATGTGGCAGGTAAAGACATTACGCCAGAAAACGTGATGGCGCTCATGCCGGTGAGCACGGCGCTGCAGCCGGTGATCGAGCAGTAAAGAGCGGATTAAGAAAGCGGCAGGTTCAGGAGAAGCGCAGTGATAAAGTCGAAGCAAATTCCGCGCGGTTTCCAGGGGGTCTTGGCCAAAAGCTATATGTTGTGGGACAGGACCCCATAGTTATGCTAGATTTTGTTGTAGCGAATAAACTACGAATCACATAGAATGACGTTGAACCCAAGTAAGCGGTCTCCCGGCTACTTCCTACGGCCGGAGCGCCGCAAAGCAAGGCCCCGAACTATGAGAGTGATGACGCCATTGCAGTTTCGTACACTTCCTTTTGAGGAGGCAGCCACGCACTGGCTGGAGATCAAGAAGATGCACAGCAAAAAAGCCCGGACAATCGAGATGTATGAATGGTATATCCGAAATTTGACCAAGATGTTTGTAGGGGTATTGCTGTCGCAAATTCATATAGGCCATTTTTTGGAATACCAGCGGAAACGGCGGATGGAAGCAGGAGCATCGTGCGTGAACCATGAGTTGAATACGCTGGCGCAGATTTTGAAGACGGCAGACTTGTGGGACCTTATCGAGAAGCACTATAAGCCGCTGCCGCTGCCCAATTGGACGCCGCCGAAAGTTCTGACAGCAGAGGAAGAAGAAAGATTCTTTCGCGTGGTGGCCGGCAAAGCGGATTGGAGCGTGGCGTACTGGGCGGTTTCGCTGACAAACAATACGTCGGCCATGGGAATTGAACTGCGGCACCTGCAAATGAAACATGTCTTTCTGGAGCACGAGCCGCCAACAATCCATATCCCCGATAGCAAAGTAAAAAATGAGTTTCGAGCACGCGTGGTGCCGCTGAACGCAGTAGCAGCAAAACAAGTGCGCAGGATCGTGGAACGGGCAAAACGCCTGGGAGCGTGGCATCCGGACCACTACATTTTTCCGTATCGGCTGAAGCGCGGGAGCTACGACGTGACCAAGCCTGCGTCGACTTACTTTATACGATCTGCGTTTAGGACAATGCGCAAGAAAACCGGTCTGGAGTGGCTGCAGCCGCGAAACTTTCGCAACCAGATCATCACGAAGCTTTTTGAATCGGGAGCGCCCGACGAAACGATTATGTCAATCGCTGGCCACCAGTCGATAAAAATGTCACGGTATTATTCCAGAATCCGGATAACCGCCAAAGCAGAAGCGCTCAATGCTATCTGCCCGGGAAGCATGGTTATAAAAAATATTGTAAAGAAATAGTACGTATCTTACCAAGCAATGCTTGTCTGTTGCCTCAAGTGGGAGATACCAGACCAAATGTCAATATTATCTATCGTAACCATTTTCCAGTGATGGTAGGATATTTATCTGAAAGGATTTCATACAATCTCGGCAATTGCCATTTCGATTAAATTTATGACTACCAATATTTCAATTAAGGACCGGTCACTCTCAGCCCAATGATGAACCATCTGATCATTGCTACTACCGCAACAGCAGCCCTCAGCCGAATTCACTGACTCAGGAGATAGGGAGACTCTGAACAAGCACTGATTTTAGAGCAGACGCGGTGTTTGAGAGAATTTGGTTACCGATGAGTCACCATGCTCATCGAAATATTCTTTGAGGCCCTTAGAGTTCAGCCTCGTGCTGTTGCTTCTAGAGACGCTACCGAACCGAGTTGATCGTTGCCAAGAAAAGATGACCACCAGAAAGCTCCTTTTTTCTAGCTGTCTTCGTCGTTAAACAAAGAATACTGTGTCGGACGGGGACTTTTGCTCTCATGCAAGCAATTCTTGCCGCTCTTGCGGGTGAGAATCCGAAACCGCATTTTGCAATAGCGGCCGTGCTAACCTGCTACGTTCTCTTAATCCTTTTCGCGAGGCACCAAATTGCTCAAACTACTGCCTACTCTCTGTCTTCTCTGCTCCACGCTACCGGCCCAGACCGTCCCTCACACCACCGGCATGGCGCACACTGAACAGGTTGACCTTGCTTATGAAACGTTTGGCACAAAAGGAACGGCGCTTCCCATCATCGTCGTTAACGGCGGTCCCGGACTCTCACATGCCTACATGATGCAGAACGACCTTTGGGAGCGCATCGGACGAAACCGCTTTGTCGTCTTGTATGTCCAGCGCGGAACCGGCGGTTCCAAGCGACTACAAAGCGATGCATCGCAATCTGGGATCGCACAAACCGGCGCTTCTCAAAGCATGGACTCCCAAGTTGCTGATCTCGATGCTGTGCGCCAGGCCCTTGGTCTAAATAAAGTTGCGCTGCTCGGTGATTCTTACGGGGGACTCGTCGCCATGGCCTATGCCGCTGACCATCCGGAACACGTTGCCAAGCTAATTCTCTCCGATTCTCCTGGACCTTCATGGCAAAGTATCGTCCACCTGCTGCCCGACGTCTTTCCCGATATAGAAGAAGAGAACAAGCAGGAAGCGCAAAGGCTCGGTCCTGAAACCGAGGCCGCATCCCGTGCCAGCCTGCGCAACCATTTCCGCATGATCTTTTACTCCGCGCAAAAACGCGACGCCTACATGGGCCGCATGGGCGATCTCGGATATGAGCCAGCCGTTGGAGAAGCCGTCGCTAAAGCCACGGCGGATCTCGATCTCACTTCCAAACTCGCCGGCTTTAAGTTCCCGACGCTCGTGATCAATGGCCGTTATGACATGAATGTTGCACCGCTCACGGCCTGGCGCCTGGCGCACACCATCCCCGGAGCGAAGCTCGTCTTTTTTGAGCAGAGCGAGCATCTGCCTGCATACGAAGAGCCGGACAAGTATGTTGAGGTCTTGGACAATTTCTTGAACAGTCGATGAAGAGTAATGATTATCTAGATATGCGATTTTGTGACAATGGGATTCGACTGTTACCGCCGAGTTGCTTTGGTGTACAGCCTGCGTGCAACCGGTATAGAATACGTGGCGTTCTGCAGAACACGCGCAGATATCGCGCTTTCTTCGATGAAAGGTAATACTGGAGGTCTCACATGGGAGCCAATGCGTTCAGCGCACCCGGACTCAGGTTTGAGCTGGTAGAAACAGCGGAAGAAACCACTGTCCACTGCCATGGCAAGATCACCGCGGAGTCAGCCGAATTTTTTCAAAGTGAAATTCGCGATCGCGTGATTCCCACATCTCGCGGGAAAGGCGTGGACGTGACTCATCGCATCGTCCTGGACCTCTCGCAGGTGACCTTCATTGACAGCACAGGCCTGGGGGCGCTGCTTTCGGTCTGGACCGCCGCACAAAGACGCGCCGTTGATTTGGAG
>JBARNL010000891.1:0-3736 GCA_049802955.1 Candidatus Angelobacter sp. | reverse complement strand
GAGCTGCAAGCGCGGTTTCGGAAAAAACAGCCTTAATCGTCGTCCCTGATAAGGCTAGATACAAGCCGACCACCAGAGCAGATTTGGCCCTCATTTCAGTCTCCTAAGGTAAAAAGGATGGCAGCATTATAGGCTAGATTCCCTCGGCTATAATCCAGAATTAACCGGCATGGAAGAAAAATTCAGCAACATCTGGCACGCGTGGCACAACTATCTGGTCGCCTGGACCCGGGACCGCGCTCCCAAGCTGCTTGTGATCCTGGTGATGGCCTTTATTTTTGTGCGCTTACTGGGATTGATCACGCGCAAGGTGGTCATTTTTAGTGAGAAGACACCTGCCCATGGCGCCGTCCGGTCCCAACAGGTCCGGACCGTAGTTGGCGTAGTTCAAAGCGTGGGTGTTTTTCTAATCGTGTTCTTCGCCGGCATGAGCCTTTTGAAGGACGTATTCCTCATTAATATTGAACCGCTGCTGGCCAGCGCAGGCATTGCCGGGCTGGCCATCGGCTTTGGCGCCCAAACGCTGGTCAAAGACGTGATTAACGGCTTCTTCATCCTCATTGAAGACCAGTTTGAGGTTGGCGACACCGTCCGCGTGGCTGGCGTGACCGGAGCGGTGGAAGAAATCACAATGCGTCGAACTACGCTTCGCGATTCGGATGGAACGCTCCACATCGTGCCTAACGGATCGATCCAAATAGTGAGCAACATGACGCGGGATTGGTCCCAGGTAACTCTCCACGTGGCTGCCGATTACAGCGAAAACAGCGACCGTCTAGTGGAATTGCTGCAGGATGTCGCAAAAGACTTTTATAACGATCCTGCTTTCAAGGATGACGTTGTCGCAGAGCCTCAGGTCCCCGGCATTGAGCGGGTGCGGGGTAATGAGGTGGATTACCTGATGCTGGTCAAGGTTCGCCCGGGAAAGCAATACAACGTGGCGCGGGAGCTGCGCCGCCGGATCAAAGTCTGCTTCGAAACAAATAACATCAAGGCCGGCGCGCCCGCACAGGTTTACATTGGACAATTACCGGTGGGGGACAAGAAATAGTCAGGAGTAGACATGGACCTTGGACTCAAAGGCCGGGGCGTGATCGTAGCTGCATCCAGCCAGGGAATCGGGCTGGCCACAGCAGAGGCATTTGCCCGCGAAGGCGCACAGGTAGCGATGTGCGCTCGCACAGAGAAAACTCTCGTTGAAGCTGCTGAGAAAGTCCGCAGCCAGACTGGCGCTGAAGTTTACGCCGAAGCTCTGGACGTAACCGACGCCAATGCAGTCCAGCGCTTTACCGAGCAAGTGGCAAAGCGGTTCGGACGCATCGACGTATGCGTAACCAATGCCGGAGGCCCGCCAGCCAAGAACTTTCTTTCCATCCTTGCGGAAGAATGGCGTAAAGCCGTTGAACTGAACCTGATGAGCACCGTGCATCTTGCCAAGGCGGTAATTCCGTACATGCAACGGCATCGCTGGGGCCGGATTGTTACCATTACCTCCATCTCGGTAAAGCAGCCCATCACCGATCTGGTACTGTCGAATTCGGTGCGCGCAGCTGTTGTCGGTTTGGTGAAGAGCCTGTCCAATGAGTTTGGCAAAGACGGTATTCTGGTCAACAACGTTGCGCCCGGCTATACCGCGACGGAGCGGCTACAGGAATTGGCGCAAGTCCGTGCGTTGGCGGCAGGCCAATCATCCCAGGAAATATGCGATGCCTGGGCTGCGGAAACGCCGGTCAAGCGCTTGGGCAATCCCAAGGAGATTGCAGACGTTATCGTTTGGCTGTCCTCGGAACGGGCTTCTTACGTGACCGGGCAGACCATCTTGGCGGATGGCGGCATCTACCGTGGCTTGTAGCGGCCCCGCTGTTCCCAAAACAGAACTGCCATTACTCAAAATCGGTTGTGAAGTGCTCATTTCCTGACATCTGAGAGCCTGTGGAAAAGCATCTTATTCCTGGAATGGCTATCTCATTTGTAATTGCAGTCGCGGTTATCGCGCTGTTTGTCACGTGGTATGCAGTCTCACTGCGCCGTAAGCGTGAGAAGGCCAGAGAAATTTTGCGCTGGATTCAAGCATCATTGGCTGGGCGCGGCCACGTAGTGGGCATTTCATGGATGACAGCATCGCGATTTCGCGTCCCATTGCGGCTCACCTGCGGTGTTTTTCGGCGCGCTTGGGTGCTGGTGGAGATGCGAACGCAGGAAACGCCGGTGCAATGGCTGATCCATAAAATCAGCAGCCCGCGCGAGGTGCTCACGTTCCAGGCGGACCTTGATTGTCCCCCCACTTTCTCTCTGGAAATGCAGAATTTTCGCTGGTTTGCGCGCAGCAGCCGCAAAGCGGAAATCGAAAGACCAGGATGGCAGTTTGAACGCCTGCCTTCGGTAATGATCACGACAAAGCCGCAAAGCCAAAAAGAAATAGCCACCACCATAACGTCGCTTAGCCGAAGCGATAACGGCGAGTTCCTTGAAGTAAGCTTTCAGCGCAGTTCACCTCATTTTTCCGTCACGCTACCTTTGGACGCGTTGGCGCCGGGCGCTCCAGCTCGGACCTACATACTGGACACCATGCGAGAGATGGCCGGCAACGCTTCAGTCTTTTAGCTCAGTTCGCGACAATCGGTTCAGAGTCTTCAGACACCAAAGCTCCTCGCGCTCCCGATGCAGCGCGCCTGCGCGTGCCCGGCTTCGCCGCTTCATTTTTGAAATCCTAAAGGTGGCTCACAACGAAAACCGATAAACGAATCAGCCGCGAATTACACGAATAAACACGAATCCCAATTTGGTTTATTCGTGTTTCCGCGCGATTTGCGGCAACATTCTTGCAAAGCCACGATGACAATTGGCACTTCCTCGTCCGGCTATTTTGCCGGAGGCCTGACTCGCCCCGGGTCTCTTACGCACCCTCCGGTGGTTCCACTAGGGATCTCGCAGATTCAGCCGCTGCTGCAATGCACCGTGGCGCTGCATGCGAAAATATTCCGCATACCTTGCATTTTGAAACGTGGCTTTCTGCAACAGCCCGGCGTTGCCGGCAACGGGTACACTTTAGGACAGCGTCCTATTCGTTCGGCCTTGTCCTTCCGGCCGCGCGATTACACAACTATTACAATCACTCCGCGTCCCCGCTGGTAGGCTTGAATCAAATAAGCAGGCAGGCATCAGCACGAGCCACCAAGGAGACTCATACTCGTGAATTTTTTCAAACGGGATAGAACATTTCGGGAACCAATCGGTAAACTCACCACTTTTTTCATGGTCGCATTCCACATTGGCGCGGTTGCCGCGCTCTTTATGTTTACGTGGAAGGCTTTTTTCGTCGCGCTGTTTTTGTGGTGGGTTGCCGGGAGCCTTGGCATTGGTATTGCGTATCATCGGCTGCTCACGCACCGCGGATTCAAGACCTATAAATGGTTCGAATATTTCATTACCTTCTGCGCCACGCTGGCGCTGGAGGGCGGCCCGTTTTTCTGGGTAGCGACGCATCGCGTTCATCACCAGAATACTGACGTGGAAGGCGATCCGCACTCACCCCGCGATGGCGGCTTCTGGTCGCATATGGGATGGATTATCACCGGGCGCACGCTGCACAATCACTCCGCCGCGCTGCTTCCCTATATCCCCGATCTTCGCAAAGACAAGTTCCACACATTCATCAGCAAATGGCATTGGGTACCGATTACGGCGCTGGGCATCGGCCTGCTGGTCTTCGGCGGCTGGTCAATGTTGCTTTGGG
>JBARNL010000890.1:0-6548 GCA_049802955.1 Candidatus Angelobacter sp. | reverse complement strand
ATGGCGGCGGCCACGCTGACGAACACGGCAACCAGGAGCCAAAATGAAAGTATGGATAAAAATTCTGGCTCTGCTGCTCTGCCTGTATTCTGCTTGTGCCAGCGAGCAAAGCGCCCAGCCCAGGTGGAAGGTTGATCTTACCGAGCGGTACGGCTTTCAGGCTTTTGATCGCACCATCAATTTCCGCTGGACGCTGCATCAGGGCTTGCTTTTCATTTCGCCGGAAAGAGTTCTGGTATACCAGGTGAACCGCTCGCGCGGAGCAGCCAGGCTGGCGGCACGTGATGCCAGCGGCGGATCGGGTAATTTCATTTTGGACATCAAAATACTTAATGCCGCCGACGGCAGTGAAATCAAATCTCTTCAACTTCCTACCAATGCCGAATTCTCCAAGGTGCTTGCCACGCGCGACGGTAAATTTATTGTCTGTACCGGTGACATTCTTTATTTATATTCAGCAAACTTCGCGCGGCTCGCTTCGCACGCCATGCCTTTAAAGCGTCAGGTGCAGGAAGAGGGATGGCAGATCGGCGTCTCGCCTTCTGGCGATCAAGTCCAGTTGGTGCATCAGCAGATACTCAAACGCAATGCGATCTCGCCCACTTCAAAAGTGGAAAAAGCGCAGGCGGATATTGAAATCCTGAGCGCGGACAATCTTGAAACAATCAAGAGCTTTAGCCTGCCATGGTTTCTGGCCGCCTGGTCAGCCGCCGATCACGCGCTGCTCAGCTCCAGTCCTACCACGTGGTCACCTGCGGCCAGCTTCGGATTGCTGACTTTTGACGGCCAGTGGACGCCCCTGATGCCGGACTGGACCTCGCCCGACCGTCCATGCTCTTACCAGGCTGCGGCGCTGGAACATAAGCTGTTTGCCGCTTTTGGCTGCGGAAATCTTTCCGTGTTTTCGCAGACCGGCGAAAGATTATTTTTTCTCAAGACCGGGACAAAGGAGTTCGTCAATTCCGTACAGGGCGGCGGAGACTACATGGCTATCCAGTGGGAACGCCGCTCCGTGCGGCGTGACACCGCTGCAAATATTCCCATTGCTATGGCCCAGCCACTGCGTGTTGATCTTTATCAGATACGTAGCAGCCATCCGCTGCTGAGTATTGCTTTGCACCACAACAACATCTATTGCGCGGTATCGCAAAGCGGCGCTCTGGCGGTGGTGGACGGCACATCGCTCAATCTGTATTCGCCCACCCACTAGATCATGCGAGCCATCGTTCTCATCGGCATCAACTTTGTCCGCACACAGTGGATCGCGCTGGCCGTGATGTGCGCTTACGTGCTGGGGATCGGCAGCATCTATCGCATTCACACGCAACGCGACGAGATACTTTTCTTCCTGCGCTGGCACGCCGGCTACGCCATCTTTTTTGCCACCATGATCGCCGTCCCGGCGCTGCAGACGGAGCGCAAGACGCGCCGCATTCTCGCCGTACTCTCCAAAGGCATTCATCGCTGGCAATATTTGGGCGGCCTTCTTTGCGGCTGTACCATGATTTCTGCTTTGTTCTGTTTTCTGATTGGCGCCACGGCAGCCTGGCTCGGCCAGCAGGGCAGAATTCCCGTTGATGGATTAGCGCCGATTATGCTGCTGCTTTTTTGTTGCTGCGTCTTTGCGATTTCGGTCGGCCTATTTTTTACCACGTTCTTTCACCCGTTAGTGGCTACCGCAGCCACCTCAGCCGTGCTGGCCTTGCCCTTGATCCTGCTTGAATTCGGATGGCCTGTTGCCTGGGCATTCTTTCCCGCAGGCGCGCTGTTCCGCACGCTGTGGACGAGCTTTCAATTTCGCTCGCTGGGAAATTCCCTGAACACGCTGATCGTAAGCGCAATCGCTCAGGCTCTGCTCTTTTGGATTGCCGCTGCGCTGGTCTTTGCGCGACGCGACGTGACTATTTCTCCGGAGTAGGCGTTATAGTTCCCGGGAAAGTGGAACTTCCAGGCGTCGAATTGCCTGCTGCCGCTGGTGTAAGGACCAGGTCGCGAGCGCCGGCGTCTGAATAGGTAAGAACGCGTCCAGGCATCACGCCCAGATAAATTGTGGCGACTGCCGTCAGGACCAGCGCCAGCTTCATCGCCCCAGTCGCAGGCGCGGGAGCCTCGGCGATGATTGGCTCGCGCATATACATCACAACAATAAGCCGCAGGTAGTAGTAGGAGGCAACTGCGCTGTTCACCAGGCCAATGATCGTGAGCCAAACAAGCGCCGTGGGATGGGCATTGGCTGAAAGCGCGGCATTGAATACGTAATACTTGGCCAGAAATCCGGCTGTCGCGGGTATGCCGATCAGCGAAAGCATGAAGATCGTCAGGGTAAAAGCGAGGAGCGGCGAGCGGCGGCCCAGCCCGGAGTAGTCATCCACGGAGACGTAGCGTTCGCCGCCCGCGCCAAAATGGCTGATCACAGCAAACGCGCCCACGTTCATGGCCGCATAAGAAGCGGTATAAAAGATGGCTGCGGAGCGTCCGATTTCATTGCTGGCCGCAAAGGCCACCAATAGATAGCCCGCATGCGCTATGGATGAATAGGCCAGCATGCGCTTCACGTTGTTCTGCATCAGCGCGCCAAAGTTGCCCAGCGTCATGGAGAGAGCGGCGCAAATCCAGATCAGCGGCAGCCAGTCTGAAGAAGTAGTGGCAAACAGCACCCGCAATAGTACCGCGAACGCGGCAGCCTTCGGGCCGGTGGACATCAATGCAACGATGGGTGCCGGTGCGCCTTCATACACGTCTGGCGTCCAGATGTGGAACGGAGCGGCGGCGACTTTGAATCCCAGGCCCACGATCATCAGTGCCGTGGCGGAAATGGCCAGCAGTCCGGGATTGCTGCCAAGCGCCGGGCCAATCTTCAATATGCTGGTTGAGCCTGTCGCGCCGAACATGAGCGCTACACCATATAGGAAGAACGCTGTGGCAAATGATCCCAGCAGAAAATACTTGATCGCCGATTCTGCGCTTCCGGCGTTGCGGCGTCGATATCCGGCAAGAATGTAAGTGGAGATTGAAGAAATTTCCAGGGCGATAAAGATCAGCACCAGCTCCACCGCCGATGACATCAGCACCATGCCCACGGTGCCGAACAGGATCAAGGCATAGTATTCGCCGCTGCGGATGTTTTGTGCGTCAAGGTATTCGAGCGAAGCCAGGATGCAGACCCCTGAGATCGCGGGAATCAGCAGGTGAAAGAAGATAGCGAAGCTATCCACGCGCACCATGCCAAACCACCCTGGAGAGGCGAAGCTGGCGTCGCGTGCGCTCCAGGCAATCTGGCAGAAAGTGGCTGCAATGGCGGCGATGGTGCCAGCCAGGGCAACCAGTCCCAGCCCCTTGCGGCTGGCGCCGGGCTTGAGCAGCGGATCAGCCATCATAACGATGATGCCAAAAGCAGTGAGCACCAGTTCAGGCAGGATGCGAATGTAGTCGATTGTGTGGATCGGGTTCATCTATTTCTGCCCACCTGTGGCGGAAGCGTTTTGGACCGTTGCAGCGGCCGGTAAGGCTGGAGCGATTGTCTTCAAGTCTGGTTTGTTTTGACCGTGATCTTTTTGTGCCTGAGCTTTTATCCCGGCAGCTTGCGGCATGGTGCTTACGACCGACGGTTCAATCGATCTCATCCAGTAAGGCGACACCACGCCCATAATTACAGCCATCACAACCAGCGGGACCAGAGAGATGCGTTCGCGGCCATCAATATCAGGCAACGTCTTGTTTTCTGCGTGGTGAATCTGGCCGTAGAAAACTTTCTGGTACATCCACAGCAGATAGCAGGCGCCCCAGATCACGCCGCTGGACCCGAGAATGGCGAAGAGCATGGCATGTGGAACCGAGCTCTGGAATGTGCCGCTCAGTACCAGAAATTCGCCCACGAAACCGTTAAGCAATGGCAGCCCGACGGAAGAGAGCACGGCAAGGAAGAAGAACGTTGCATAGACAGGCATCGGCGTGGCAAGGCCGCCGTACTCTTTGAACTCGTAAGTGTGTTTTCGTTCATAGAGCATGCCGGCCAGCATGAACAGCGCGCCGGTGGAAATGCCGTGATTTAACATCTGGTAAACCGCGCCGTCGGTGCCGATGGTCGTAAGGCTGAAAATCCCCAGCACCACAAATCCAAGATGGCTCACGGATGAATAGGCAATTAGCTTTTTCAAATTCGGCTGCACCAGAGCGACCAGCGCGCCATAAATGATTCCGATCACCGCCAGCGTGTTAATCCAGCTTGAGTTGTAGGCGGCCTGGTCAGGGAACATGC
The DNA here is from genome assembly GCA_049802955.1 of Candidatus Angelobacter sp. GTDB lineage: Bacteria > Acidobacteriota > Terriglobia > Terriglobales > Acidobacteriaceae > Angelobacter. The sequence goes on along the minus strand of JBARNL010000890.1, from coordinate 2,290 downwards.
CGACGTTGAATCGCAACAGGCCATACGTTCCCATCTTAAGCAGCACGCCGGCCAGCAGAACGGAGCCCGCCGTGGGCGCTTCCACGTGCGCATCCGGCAGCCAGGTATGCAGCGGGAACAACGGGACCTTTACGGCAAAGGCGATAAAGAAGCCGAGGAAGAGCCACTGCAGCGCGGTCGAAGAGAATCCGCCGTGGGCGATCACGTCGCGGAATGCGGCGTATTCAAAATTGTGCTGCGGATTGTGCGTGTACAGCCAGATGATCGCGGCCAGCATAAAGACCGAAGCGACCATGGTGTACAGGAAGAACTTCACCGCGGCATAGATCCGGCGCTCATGCCCGTACATGCCGATCAGCAGGGCCATGGGAATCAGAGTGGCTTCCCAGAAAACATAGAAGAGGAACATGTCCAGCGCCAGAAAGACGCCGATCATCGCCATTTCCAGCAGCAGCAGCAGGACGAAGAATTCCTTCACGCGGTCATGAATCGATTTCCACGAAACCAGGACGCTCACTGGAACCAGCAAGGTGGTGAGCAGCACCAGCCACATGGAGATACCGTCGGCCCCCATGTGGTAATGAATGGTTTGGCCAATCCAGTTGTGGTTTGTTTCAAACTGGAAGCCGGTACCGCCGTAGTCGTAATACATCGGCAGAAAAAGCGACAGCGCGAACGTGACAATGGAGATGGTGAGCGCAGCCCAGCGCAGAGCGCGATCGTTGCGTGGCATCAGCATCAACATCAATGCGCCAATAGCGGGAACGAACGTGACCAGCGTGAGAATCGAGCTGTTCATCGAGTCACCCCCAGCCAGATCATGTAAGCCAAAATGGCCCCTCCGCCAATGGCGACCCATGCGGCATACGAACGTATGTTGCCGGACTGCATCCGCCGCAGTTCATTGCCGATGCCTCTGGACGACGTGCCTGCGCCATTCACCAGGCCGTCAATGACTCCCTGATCGACGCCGCGCCACAGCACGACCGTGGAGAGCGCCAGCAGCGGCTTAACGAAGATTGCGCCGTAGCCCTCGTCAACGTAGTACTTGTGCAGGACCATCATGTAAATGCCATGCATCTTTGAAGTGATTCGGGCCGGAAGCTCGGGACTCTTGTAATAGAAGAGATACGCAAAGAACAGACCGATCAAGGCTGCGGCAACGGAGGTACCGGCGAGGAGCCACTCTTCGCTGGAGTTTTCTGGCGTCGCTTCACCCGCGTGCGATGTAGTTGCATCTTTGTCAGAGACTGCTTCGCCCGCTACAGCCGGCCCGGATTGCATTACCGGCGCAAGGAAATGCTCAATCTCATTATGTCCGCCCATGAATTGCGGTACGCCAACCCAGCCACCCACGAATGACAGCGCCGCCAGAACAACCAAAGGAGCCAGCATCACCCAGGGTGATTCATGCACGCCGCCGTGCCCGTGTGATTGGTCGTCGGCGTGGCCGTGGGAGTGCGAAGCCGAGCCATGCGCAGCCTGTGCGGGAGCGTGCGCCGCATGAGCTTCTTCGCCGACATCAACTGTGCCCAGCTTGAGCTCGCCAAAGAACGTCATGAACAACAGGCGGAACATATAAAAGGAAGTCAATCCCGCTGTTAAAACGCCAATGCCCCAGATCACGGGCCCGCCATAAGGACTGTGGAACACCGCGCCAAGAATTTCATCTTTGCTGAAGAACCCGGCGAAGGGCGGGATTCCCGCAATAGCAAGGGTGGCAATCGTAACCACTCCAAATGTCCATGGAATCTTTCTCCATAGTCCGCCCATACGGCGCATGTCCTGTTCACCGCCCACGGCATGAATCACCGAGCCAGCGCCCAGGAAGAGCAGCGCTTTGAAGAATGCGTGGGTCATCAGGTGGAAAATTCCGGCGGAGTAAGCTGCCACGCCGCAGGCCAGGAACATATACCCGAGCTGCGAGACTGTGGAGTATGCCAGGACGCGTTTGATGTCGGTCTGGGCCATGCCCATGGTGGCGGCAAAGATTGCGGTGATGCAGCCGATGATTGCCACGATCTGAAGCGCATGCGGCGCAAGATTAAAGATGGCATGCGACCGGGCAATCATATAAATCCCGGCAGTGACCATGGTGGCCGCGTGAATCAAGGCTGAAACCGGCGTTGGCCCTTCCATCGCGTCCGGTAGCCAGACATACAGCGGTACTTGCGCAGATTTTCCGGTCGCGCCGAACATCAAGCAGAGAGCAATCGCGGTGAAAATACCCCAGCCGGCTTCAGGAGAGAAGTGAGCCGCTGCGATTTTGCCGAACACCGCGTCATAATTC
>JBARNL010000889.1:0-5055 GCA_049802955.1 Candidatus Angelobacter sp. | reverse complement strand
CGCGCAGGTACTCGGCAAAGTCCGGTCCCAGGTCAGGGCGCTTTAATGCAAACTCGACCGTAGCTTTCAGGAAACCTAGTTTATCTCCCGCATCGTGACGCTTGCCTTCAAAGGTGTAGCCGTAAATCTTCTCGCCCGCACTGAGCAGTCCCCGGAGACCGTCTGTGAGTTGCAGCTCGCCGCCGGCCCCGAGGGGAGTCCGTTCCAAGGTTTCAAAAATTGTTGGCGTAAGAACATAACGCCCGATGATGGCCAGGTTTGAAGGCGCTTCTTCCTGCTTGGGTTTTTCCACCAGGTGACGGACATTGAACGCGCGCCCGCCGAACTTGCCTTCGATTCTCTGCGCGTCCAGCACGCCGTATGAGGAAATGGCCGGACCGTTCACTTCCTGTGTGGCGATGATCGAGCACTGCGATTCTTCAAAAACGTCCATCATTTGCCGCAGGCAAGGCTTTTGCGCATCGATCACGTCATCCGCCAGCAGGACGGCAAATGGCTCATTTCCAACCAACTCACGTGCCATCAAAACGGCGTGGCCCAGCCCCATGGCTTCTTTCTGGCGAACATAAGCCACGTGGATCATGTCTGAAATCTGGCGGACGATAGAGAGCAGCTCCGTCTTGCCGCGCTCTTCCAGCATTTTCTCCAGCTCGTAGCTGACGTCAAAGTGGTCTTCAATGGCAGTCTTACCGCGGCCAGTAATGATGATGATCTGGTCGCAGCCCGCAGCCAGGGCCTCTTCTACGCCGTATTGAATGATGGGCTTATCCACCAGCGGCAGCATCTCTTTGGGCTGCGCTTTAGTGGCGGGAAGAAAGCGCGTGCCCAGACCGGCAGCGGGAAAAACGGCTTTCCGAACTCTCATTTTCATCGTTGATTCCTGAGCACCGCATGGTGAGATGCAGAAATTCTAGCATCCGCTTTCCCGAGTTCGCTCTTCTTCTAGAATACCAACATCACAAAACCGGGCTATTGTCGCCCATCATCATCTGCCGCAGCAATTTGATGGGAGGAAAACCCTGCTTCAGAACTTCGTTGTGAAATTTCTCCAGAGAAAAGTCGGCGCCCACTTTCTTCTTGTAGTCTTCCCTCAGCTTCAGGATTTCCAGCTTGCCCAACGTGTAATAAAGATAAGTTGGATCGGAAGTGCCGCGCTTGGTTTCACGCAGCCCGTTCATATGCGACTGATAGCCTTCTTTCTCAAAGAACTCCACGCCCTGGTCAAAGGTCATTGCGCCGGTATGCATCTGAATTCCAACGATAAAGCGCGCGTTGCGCAAGAGTGCATCCTGCAGTTGGCCCAGACGCAGCTTAAGAAAAGCCGTGTCGTGGTCCTGATCAACTCCCGGAGTGCGGCCATAACCTTCATCCAGCATCATCTGCTCACTGTAATGCGCCCAGCCTTCAGCGTTGGAGCTGCACCCCAGCAGCTTGCGCACCTTTGAGGGCGCGTAAGGCACCCACAGGAATTGCGTGTAATGTCCGGGATACACTTCATGCACAGCCGTAGAGATAATCGTCCCACGGTTGAAGCCTGCCATGTGTTCTTCAACTTCTTTCTGGCTCCACGTTGGCTCGGGCAAGGTCACATTGAAGAAGGCTTCTTTCGCAACCTTCTCAAATGGCCCGGGAGTGTCCATGGAGGCGAAAGTAAGAGCGCGCGCAAACGGCGGCGTCTCCTCAACAATCGGCAGCACGTCTGATGGCAGCTTCACGATGTGGTGCTGGGACAAAAAATCTTTCAGCCCGCCAAGCGTATCGCGGAAGGTTTGCAAAAGCTTATCGGGCGCGGGATGGTCTTTTTCCAGTTCCGCCAGAATCTCTCGCGGCGTTTTGTTGGGATCAAGCTTGGCCGCCGTCTCTTTGAATTCCTGCTGGTTCAAGCGCAAATTGGCCATTCCGATTTCAAGTAACCGCGGCAGCGGGATATCAACGTCCTCGTCATACAGCAGCTTTTTGCTGTAATTGTCCGCGCCAATGCGGAAGTCGCCATGCGCCTGCGGCTTCAGCTCTTTTTCCATCCATTGGCCATAACTTTTCAGCTCGTCCATTACTTTCTGGTTGGCGGTCTGGAATTGCGCGAGCAGCGACTGATCTTTCACGTCCTTGAACGCTTCAGGAACGTCTTTCTGGAAAAAACCGATAAGGCCGGGGATTTGCTCCAGTGCTATATCCACATAAATTGGCGGCGGATTCTTCAAATTTTGCCGCGCCGCCTGGAACACCGCGGGAATCTGCTTTTCGCGCGCGATGACAGACTTCAGCCGGTCCGCCGGCGGCGCAAATGTCCGCGCCATGATCACGAAAATAGAGTTGGTGATGCCGGAAGAATATAGATCAGGATTCTTTTCCCACGGACGAATATTTTCCAGCGTGAGCAGACGCGCGTTAATATCATTCAATACTAGGGTGTGGTCAACCCGCGTCGCCGCTGAGAGCTGTAGAGGATCGATCTTGCCGACCACTTTTTGAAACTTCTTCAGAACCGTGATTTGCTGGTCCAGCGATGCCCGGGAATAATCTTCCAATTGCGTGTCGTACTGGTGAAATCCCGCCGCCGTGCCTTGTGAGGGATTGAACTTGAAGTAGTACTGATCAAAATACTGGTCCGCTAGCGAATTGAAAACTTTGTCATTGTTGGCGGAACCGGAAGCTGGCATGGAAGGGTGCTGCGCTTGTCCTGCTAAACCTGCCAGCAGCACCGGAAGGAACAGAAATAATTTCACAAGGTCTCCTACTAGCTCAGAATACTAGACTTGCCGCATGTCTGGTCGTGAGCGGAAAAAGCTTTAGTGCGGGCCATCCTCTGCCGAAAAATTCACTGTTCCCGCGAACCTACTTTTGCTTATAAACGGTGCCGCCCTTCATCACCATCACCGGATCTTGCAGCAGCGTCACGTCTTTGAGCGGATCTCCGTTCACGGCAATGATGTCGGCAAAATTTCCTGTCTCAATAGAACCGATCTTCGACCATCCCAGCAGATCAGCCGCGTTTACGGTGGCGGTCTGGATAGCCTGGAGCGGCGTCATTCCAATCTGTACATACACCGCAAATTCATGCGCGTTCAAGCCATGGGGATAAACGGCGGCATCAGTACCGAAGGCAATCTTTACGCCGGCATTAAACGCCTTCTTGATGTTCTGGCGGCTGACTGCGGTCACCTCTTTCATTTTGGTGGCGTACATCGCTGGCAAGCCGATTTTCACGGCATTTTCACGCATCCAGTCAGCCAGATACAGAGTCGGCACCAGATACGTGCCGTTCTTCTTCATTATGGCGATTCCGGCATCATCAATGTAAGACCCGTGCTCAATGGAATCCACGCCGGCTTCGGCAGCCCAGGCTATGCCCTGCGCGCCATGCGCGTGTGCCGCAACTTTGCGGCCCAGGCGATGCGCGTCCGCCACAATCGCTTTCATTTCTTCCACCGTGTATTGTGAAGCGCGCGGATCGTCGCCCTTGGAAAGCACGCCGCCGGTGGCGCAAACCTTGATTACGTCAGCGCCATATTTAATGATCTCCCGGACTTTGTGCTGCACGCCTTCTATGCCATCCGCTGCGCCGTCAGACTTGGCGTGCCATTCATACGGCAGCAAGTTCTGGTCGCAGTGGCCGCCGGTGATGGAAAGCGCCGGACCGCTGGCGTCGATACGCGGCCCCGGAACCATGCCTTCGTTAATCGCATCGCGCAGCGCGATATCGGTATAGCCGCTGGCGCCTACATTGCGGACGGTGGTGAACCCGGCTTCCAGCGTGATCCGCGCATTCTTGGCGCCGATGAGCGCTTCTTTAGGAATTGAGATACCCAGTTCCTGGTAGCCAAAGTTAGGATCGAAGGTCAGGTGCGTGTGTGCGTCGATCAATCCCGGCAGCAGCGTGGCGTTGGGCAGGTTAATTAGATGGCCGCCCGCCTGATCGCCAGGTTGAGGCCCGCCGCCGGAAACGCTGGTGACCTTGTCACCATCAATCACGACCGTCACGTTATCGAGCATCTTGCCGGCCTTTACGTCCAGCATGTGACCGGCATGAATCACTACATGCTGCGGTTGCGCGGGCTGAGTGGGTTGTTGAGCAAAAGAGACGCAAGATAAAACGAGGGCAAAGAGGAAGAGTTTCAGGGTTTTCATAAAGACGGGCGGATTATAACAGGCCGGAGAAATTGGTTGCGGTCCGCACACCGGTGTCCGTTGCGGAGTTGCACCCGGAATCAAAGCCTTAAGCGGCTTCGCACCGGGAGTCTCCTTTCGGCGCATGCCTGAGTGCATGTTGGAATGCTTGCTCAGGAAGCGAACCGCTGGATCCCAGACTTTAGAGTAGCGATATCAAAAGTGCGCGGTAAGCAAGCATGGATAATAATCGAAGACCTAAGCCGCTGCAAAACCAGCTGCCAGCGCTGGCGGCACTCCCAACTTGACGAATGATATACGGCCTTTTTGGGTTACTCTGAGCGCCCGCGATTCCCGGCAGCGAGCAAGCCACCCCTCGGCCAGGAAATGTTGGAGCAGTACAGCACCCAATGCTCCACCTACGTGTGATCTGCGCTCGGTCCAATCCAGGCATCGCCGCGCCAGGTACCGCTTGCTTTGCTGTATGGATTCAAGCTTCACTCCCAGCTTGTTCAGCCACTCTTCACCGCGCGCGGTCACTCGATAATCGCGTTCGCCTTCAGGCACAATCACGTGCTGTTTTTGCATGGCATCGGTCAATGCCACGCCCGCGCGTCCGGCCAGATGATCGTAGCAACTCCGGGCCATTAGCATGGATTGGTCAGCCTTTAATGTAATGTATTCCGCCGTTGGGCGGCTGGTTGAAATTGCTCCCAGCGCCTCCAGCGCATTCGCCACCCGCTGTCCTGCCAGTTTGTAATAACGGCATCGCCCTTCGCGTTGCATAACAATCAGGCCACCCTGGCTCAGCTTGGCCAGATGCGCGCTGGCACTCTGAGCTGAAACTGAAGCTGCTCGCGCCAACTCTCCCGCTGGCAGAGATCGTCCTTCTAATAGCGCCAGCAGCATCGCCGTTCTTCCTGGATCGGCCAACAGATATCCCTGGCT
>JBARNL010000888.1:0-5346 GCA_049802955.1 Candidatus Angelobacter sp. | reverse complement strand
CAATAAAGTCACAGCCTCTCAGCCTGAAGTGTTTGACGATCTGCTTCATTATGAGGGACTCTGTCGCCATTAAACGTGGGAGGTTATTGCAAAGGTCTTCGCGGCAACTCTCGCACATCTCCAGATGGTGTCGCGACTCTGGAGAAAGCTCTGGTGTCGCCCATTGCCTGAGCGTAAATCTCAAGCGTGATCCTGGCTGAAGCGTGGCGCAACATCTCTTGGACGGTTTTGAGTGTCAACCTCAAACCCGTCGCTTTTCACCTGCGTGATGACACTTGAACTTTAAAGGGCAGCTCATACAACAGATGACCGAGCGGGATTTACGTAATCCACCGTCACTTCATCGAATTTTTGCTCCAAGGAATCGTAACCGTTGAGTTCCACGAATGCTGCTTCGCGAGCGGTGATTGGAAGAGCCCAGAGAATCTGGACGCAGTTATTGTCCAGTTTCAGCCATTCCAGTTTCGGCCCATAGCAATAAGGGAGTGAAACTAACAAATGATCGCATTGGGAACCCGGCATCCAGGGATCGCCTATATTAACAGTCGAGCCAATGGCTAATCTGTACCGCTCGTCAGCATGGAAGTTTGCCAGCATCGTCAAGGTCTCAACATGTCGCCGTTCTTCTTTTGGAGAAACTAAGAAAAACTCATGTCTTATATGTTCCTCCGATTCGAGAGTGAAGCATCCGTAGGTCATGTAAATGACAGGGCGTTTCGGGGTTCGTGACTTGATCTTTAATACACGGAACCCCGGAATCGTTTGCTCAATAGGGCCTTCGCCCCAAACCTCTTCGGAGATGGTGCTATTGGGCCAAAACTCTTCGACGTGTTCGCGAATCGTTTGCAACAAGAGACTCACAGCGGATTCCATTTTCGATATTTCTTGAGTTTCGCGTCTGTTGCTGCGTCTCGTACATCTTCACTCGAACTAAGCAGGCATTGACCCAGAAAGTGATCAACCGTGCTCCCGGACCAGCCGGGGCATGCAGCAGCGGCCCAAAAGTTCAACCCTTCGCTTTTCAATGCTGAAACTCGTTCCAGAATGGACGCGGTTACTGCCGGATCGAACTTCATGCGAAGCATTGCTATAGCTCTCAATGCGCCCCCAAGCAGTAGTTCATCGTTCTTGATTGCAAACAGCTCAAAAAGAGGACCAGAATCGCTTTCTGAACGACGGCGAAGCCTGACATACGCATCACCAACCGCCATCAGCACTATGGTGGCTTTGAATTTCTCATGAAATAGCGTTTGAAGAAATGGAACTGCTTCTGTATATCCGCAATGGCCTAATGCCATAATCATTTGGTATTGCGTTTCCCAAGTCCGTGCATCTGACAGCTCAAGTCTGAGAGCATCCAGGAGAGCTGGCCCTGCGATTGGATTTTCAAGTTTTCTCAGCTTTTTAGCCGCAGCGCGTCTCTTCCCCGTAAGAGGGTTCTGTAGCTCTTTAATAAGAATTTCCAACTCTGACAATTCAGCCATTTCGTTCAACGCAGACGAAAACTATGCCAAAGCCGCTTCTTCGTATTCCAAGATTCCATCACGTTCCTTCTCAGATAAAAACGTCGAAACGGACTCATACTCTACATTAGGAGGAACGTCCACCGCGATGAGATTTGGTAGGTGACTGAGTTCTGTCTTTGATCCGAGGCCTTCCAAGGATCGTCTGATATCGCTTACTACCTTCGCTAACTCTCCATCGTCACGGTTCTCACGATAGACTACAACCCTCACGGTACTATGTCCCGAAGGCTGATGTAGCTTTTTGAAAATTAATCCTTTATCGGTTTGTTCTGCCATAACAACATCGCCACTACTTATACCCTTAGCAAAGAACGGGATGTTGTCGAGTCTGACTGTCGAACCTCCGACTCGCTTAGCCCACATCCATTCCCAATCCGCAGGAGGATAGTCGTCTTCATCCCGTTCCAACTTAAACCCGATCTTGATCATTTCGCTTGCATCATTGCGTTCCATTTACGGAGTTCCTCTTTAATGATCGCTTTTGTCGAGATTACACGTTCTGCACAGCACCTGTCCATTTGAGGGGCTGCCATCCCCACCTTGTGATTGAGGAATGATGTGATCAACATGAGTTTCGTTGTCGGGAGGGGTAACACCAGCTTGGCTTTGTTGAGCTGGAACTGTCGGGCGACCGCAATGTTCACATGTCGTTTGACCTCCATTCTTCTTGGCATTAGCGGCCTTTACTTCCTTCTTCCCTTTGGGCGTAAATGGCTTGCCCCCGCGTTGTCCTCCAGATGTTCCCGCACTCGCATTCTGGTTCTGTGGAGCTTGAGGTTGAGCTTGCTGTCCAGTATTCGCTGGGGTATTCGTACCGGTGTTGCTGCTGCGAATTTGGAAATTTTCCGGATAAAAAGACCCATTCGGCGTCATGAGATGGGCTTCCCCTGCGGAACCTCCAGCAGCGTCGCCCGGAGTAGCTGAAAAATCCGCCCATTCTTTCAGCTTGTTATCAATCTTTTGCCCAACGTTGGTCGTTACGGCAGCTATAACCGTCGCTGTCGCAAGTGTCGCTCCAATAGCATTGCTTATAACTCTCTGCCCGGCGGGAGAACTCGCATATGCAATAACAGCCGTAGTTTCAGCGATGCAAAAGTCTTCAACACAGTGCCCATCGGGGTCAATTTTCGTTATGGGATTGTCCCGTACATACCCATATAGGTTTAGCGATTGGGGGTCCGTAAAGTCTGCATACGGCACTCCCTGAATCTTGGCGCTCCAATCAGGCGTGAGAAAACGCCCCATGGAATTGCCATAGTAGCGGGCACCAAAGTAGTCGAGTTGAGATTCGGAGTCACGTTCTTTGCCGCTAAACCAATAGTGGTTGGCAACGTTGCTGCTGAATTGAAGCGTCCCGCCCCACGGATAATAGTCGGCATCATCCTGAATATTGCCATTGGCATCAGTGATTAATGCGGTACTGTGAATTTGATTTGAGAAGTAGTAGTAAACCGGAGTGGTGCCGCCCAGATCGCGACGGGCAATGCGCTGTCCGCTGAAGAATACGTATTCGGATTGAGGACTTCCCGAAAGATCAGTTTCCTGCACAATTCCGGGACTGCCGTACCAATACAGCGTTCCGGTTGAACCATTCGATTTCCCGATGCGATTGCCGTCGCCATCGTAGAGGTATGAGTATCCACCAGTTGACGCAAGTTCGCTGTCGGCGTTGTACGCGTATGTAACATTGCTTCCGAAGCCAAGCATGTTGCCGGCAGCATCGTAGCCATAGGCTGCCAGTTGGTTGCGGAAGTTGGCAGCAAGCGGAGTATTTTCGGCGTTACACTGCGTTCCGGTCTTGCCGGTTAGGTTAGCCCATGCATCGTATGTGAAGCTTTCGCCCCAGTACTTTGTTTGCGTAGTACTTCCCGGAACCATAATGCTGCAATCAGTTCCGGCTGTCTTTGCGGTGAGTAACCGGTTTAACAGATCGTAGGTAAAGGTCTGAGTGCGGCCAGTGTCCTTGTTGTTAGCAGCGGTGTAGAGGTCCCCGTTGTTGCCGGTTCCGTAATGGAAGTCGTATTGGAAATCCATCACATTGCCCACATTCGCGCTGTCTGCGCACGACGTGGGTACCACGCCGGTAGTACTTGCCATTTCGCGACAAATTTGCGCACGTGGGTTATAGAGGAACGAATTTGTGATCGTGGTTCCAACCTGTTCGGTGAAACCTGCAATGCTGCCATCCGCGGCATAGGTTGCATTCCCGATGTAATTTAGGCCATGTGTAATATCAGTGGCAGAAAGGCTGCGTCCAGCGCTATCGATACCGTACTGAATTTGAGTATTGTCGGGGTACGTAATTTGCGTGACGTTTCCGAGTAGATCGTATTTGTAACTGATTGATCTCGTGACCGGACCGAAGGAGCCGCCAGGAATAGTCGTTCGTTGTACGGAACTGACATGACCCATCGCGTCATAGCTCCACGTTGTGGAACCTGACAGGTCTGTCATGCCTGTGCGCTGGCCAATGCCGTTTGCTCCCTGATCGTATGAGTACACAGCCCACGGGTTTGGCACGTAGGGAGATGCCGTCGAGCATTGCTGCGCTGGATTTGGAGAATTAGCAAACCCCTTTGCAACAACGCGACCCAGCGCGTCATAACAATACGAAAATGTTGTGGTTGCCGTGCTGTTCGGCAACTGGTTAGGCTGCGGAGAGGTTTTATAGATTACATTACCGTTGGCATCGTATCCGTTGTTCTGGCAATTTCCGTTTCCATCAACCGTGCCATAGCAAGTATTTCCGGTTTCTGGGTTATATGCCGTCAACAATTCAGAGAGCGAATTGTAGGTGAACATGCGCGGATGCCATGTATCCTTGGACGTTGGGTGTGGCCAACTGCTGCACCCGACGGCGACGGTTCCATCCGAATGCGAGCCGCTCGGAGAATTACCATGCTGTTCAACGCACAGCAAATTGCCGAGCGCATCGTAGCTATACAACGTTCTGAATGCCACACTTGGATCAAGCAGGGAAAGAGCAGTCCCGGCTGACCAGAGGGATGTAGGCGGATTTGTCGAGAGATCATACTGCACAAGGTTGCCATCGGCTTGCATCAGCAGCTCAAACCGTCCGTCGGGAGAGACCATGCACTGTCCCGTCGCGATAGTTCCCGTGCTGTCGGCAAAGCCGATGTCACAGCCAGGATGGGTCCTCTGAGTTCCATCAAACTGACCAATAGATGTCCCACTATTCCAGCTAGCACGGTAGATGATGATCCGCCCATCATTTCCCATCTCCAGTCTTTGGGCATTCGTGCCGTTGGTTCCGCTGTTCCATAAAGCTGTTTTTCCATCGGCGGTATACAACACGAAGTTCCCGTCCACTTGCAGCGAGGCATACGCACCAGGACTACCGCCTCCTACCATCCACGTAATGGCGCTGTGGGCTAAATCGTAAATTCTCATGCTGCCGTCGGTTGCCACCCACAGCATGTACTGGCCGCTCGGAGACACAATGCATTTGTTGTCGGGAATCGTCTGCGGCGCATTGAGGGCTATGCCCAGATTGCACGTTTGGGATTGGAAAGGGCCCTTTGCTGGAGCCGCATAGGTTCCTGCCTGCCACTTGAAGTTATAGAGGACGAGGTTCCCATCATCCTGGACCTCCATTGGTCCGCTGGCCGTACCCGCAGTGCCAGTGGACCAAAGCGCGGTACCCGCTGGGTTGTAGACCACGAAGTTGCCATCGGTTTGCATGATGGCGTGGTTGTTTTGTGGAGGTATTGTTGTGCCTGGCTCATCCACTTCTATCAGACGGCCTAAGCCATCCGAGATTGTTCGCCGCGAATTACCTATCTCATCCGTTGATGTGGTC
>JBARNL010000887.1:0-3995 GCA_049802955.1 Candidatus Angelobacter sp. | reverse complement strand
GGCTGTTCACCATCCGCCCATGCGCCCGGAAGAGTTGCTCGCGGTTGGCAGCTTTTCCATCGCGTAGAATGATGGATTTCCCGCCGCCAAACGGCAATCCGGCGAGCGCGTTTTTGTAGGTCATGCCCCGCGCCAGGCGACGCACGTCAGTCAGCGCATCGTCTTCTGTCTGGTAACTCCAATAGCGGGTGCCGCCCACAGCCGGACCGAGCGCCGTGGAATGAATCGCAATAATTCCCTGGTAGCCTGCTGCGTCGTCCGATCCAAGCAGCACGCGCTCATAGCCGGGCACACGGATTTCCCTGATTTTCATAGGACCCTTTTGAAAAATTGGAGGATGGAGTACCAATGAATTTACCAGAAGAAAGCCTTTTCTGAAATCCCGAACCCGCGTGCTTTGCGGGTGAGGGATTGCTATTCCCTTTCAATCTGCTTCAGGTCCCCCGTCTGCTGCTCAATCCAACATTTCTTCTGGATCGGATCCCGCGCTCGCTCGGTATTTCAGAAATTTCTATACAATGCTTTTGCCTATGTCAAAAAACTTCTTCCTCGTGCGCTTCATCCCATTTTGCACGCTTCTCGTTTTTTTATGCGGTTTCGCATTTTCACAGCAGCTCGATCCCAATCTCTATAACGGTCTGCGCTGGCGCATGATCGGTCCGCATCGTGGCGGACGCACCGTCGCTGTGGCCGGACTTGAAAGCCAGCCAAACGTTTATTACTTTGGCGGCGTAGGCGGCGGCGTGTGGAAGACCATGAATAGCGGCGTTACATGGGAGCCGATGTTTGACAGTCAGCCAATCGCGTCCATCGGCGCGATTTCCGTGGCGCCATCGAATCCCAACGTCATTTACGTTGGCACCGGCGAGGCCGATTTCCGCTCCGACCTGACTTACGGTAACGGCGTTTACAAGTCTACCGACGGCGGCAGCACATGGAAGAACATTGGCCTCGCCGCGTCGCGCCATATCAGCCGAATCGCTGTTGATCCGAACAACCCCGATATTTTATTTGTCGCCGCCATGGGCAGTGCATACGGCCCAAGCGCAGAGCGCGGCGTTTTCCGTTCGGCTGATGGCGGCGCAAGCTGGCAAAAGGTCCTGTTCAAAGACGAAAATACCGGCGCTATCGACATCACACTTGATCCTGACAATTCGAAAACCCTGTGGGCAGCCTTGGTGCATGATCAACGTCCGCCCTGGAGCGCATACCCTCCCGTCACGACCAACGGAGCGATCTTCAAATCGACCGACGGCGGAGCCGAGTGGAAGCCAGTCACAGGCAGCGGATTGCCGGAAGGCGATTGGGGCCGCATTGGTCTGGCTGTTGCTCGCGGTACTCACGGTCAGCGCGTCTATGCGTTGATCGACACTAAAGAAGGCGGGCTGTTCAAATCAGATGACGGCGGGCATACCTGGACCCGCACTGGGACAGATCCGCGCATACGTGGCCGGCTCTGGTACTTCGGCGAGGTCTATGTTGATCCTAAAAATCCGGATACCGTTTATCTTCCCAATGTCTCCATCTATCGATCAACAGATGCAGGAAAAACTTTTGTCGCCATCAAGGGTGCTCCCGGCGGCGATGATTATCACGCTATGTGGATTGATCCAACCAATCCGCAGCGGATGATTTTTGGCAGTGACCAGGGCGCCGGTGTTAGTGTGGACGCGGGCCGCACATGGAGCAGTTGGTATAACCAACCAACAGCGCAGTTCTACCACGTGGCGGTTGACAATGATTTCCCGTACCACGTTTATGGCGCACAGCAGGATAGCGGCAGCGTCTTTATTCTCAGCCGCAGCAATGACGGCGCTATCACCTTCCGTGACTGGCATCCCGCCGGCGCCGGTGAGAGCGGCTACATTGCTCCTGATCCATCGGATTCCAATACTATTTATGGCGGCGGCACCTATGGAGAGCTCTTCCGTTACGATCGCCGCACCGGCCAGGCGCAGGTGATTGCGCCCGATGCTATCCGCAATTTCGGCGAAGCTCATCCCGAGCATCGTTATACATGGACATCGCCCCTCGTATTCTCTCCCCAGGACCCGCACACTCTCTATTTCGGATCGCAGAACCTGCTGCGCAGCACCGACCGTGGCAATAGCTGGCAGACGATCAGTCCAGACCTAACCGGCGCTGATCCAAAAGCTTCTCAGGACGGACCATTAACAGTTGAGAATGCCAAAGCCCGTGGTCACGGCGTGGTTTATACCATCGCTCCGTCACCTGTAAGCGCTGGCCAGATTTGGGCCGGCACTGACACCGGATTGATTCAGCTTACCCGTGATGGCGGCAAGACTTGGAACAACGTCACGCCTTCAGGACTCTCCGATTGGAGCAAGATCAGCATTATCGAAGCTTCACACTTCAACGCAGGCGTCGCTTATGCCGCGGTTGATCGCCATCGGCTTAATGACATTGGCCCTTACATCTATCGCACGCACGATTTCGGAAAGAGCTGGACGCGGATCAATAACGGTATTCCAAACGGTGCTTACGTGCGCTCCGTCCGCGAAGATCCTGTCAAAAAAGGACTGCTCTTTGCCGGCACGGAACTCGGCGTTTACTTCTCCACAGACGACGGCGATTCCTGGCAGCCGCTGCAACTCAACTTGCCTGTTTCGCCTGTACATGATCTGGCGATCAAGGACAATGATCTAGTCATCGCAACCCACGGCCGCGCCTTCTGGATACTGGATGATATTTCACCGCTGCGCCAGCTCAACGCTGAAATCCAGTCGGCTTCCGCCCATCTCTTCCAGCCTTCTACCGCGATACGTATTCGCGCCAGCACCCATGGCGATACGCCTTTGCCTCCGGAAGAGCCTGCTGGGGAGAATCCGCCGCCCGGAGTGATCTTCTACTATTACTTGAAGTCGCCCGCGCATGGTGAAGTAAAACTTGAAGTTCTGGATGCCAAGGGCAAAGTGGTACGTTCATACTCCAGCAAAGATCGGCCTTTCACGCCTCCCACTCCACCGCCATTCCCAGCTTACTGGTTTAAGCCGGAAAATCTACTCTCTCCAGCCGCCGGAATGCATCGCTTCCTGTGGGACGTTCGCTACTCTGCTCCTCCAGTCGCGCAGCCCGAATACAGCATGTTTACAGTCGCGGGCCGCGATGTGCCGCGTGAGCCTGCTGGACCGCAGGCGCTTCCCGGCGCTTATCAAGTGCGGCTAACCGTTGACGGCAAGGCTTATACGCAGCCTTTTAAACTCACCATGGACCCGCGCGTTAAAACCACGCCACAGGACCTGGAAAGGCAATTTTCTTTGGAATTGAAACTGGTGCAGGCTTTGCAGCAGGCAAACCAGGCTGTGGAAGATATTCACGCCGCAGCTCAGGCCGGCAAAATCAGCGTGGACGACGAAAAGAAACTTGCCGGTGCGCGACGCCGCCGTGGTGAACCCGAGCCGCAAGGTGCGCCTGGCCAGCAGCCCGCATTCGCTAAGGTGATTGGCAATTTATCCCAACTAATTATTACCGTTGATAGCGCAGACGCCGCTCCCACAATCCAGGCAACTCAGGCAGCCGAGAAAAACCTGGCACAGGCGCAGGCGCTGATCCAACAATGGGAGGCATTGAAGCGCAAATAAACATGCACACGGCGGATGTAGTCATCATCGGCGGCGGCATTGTTGGTTCCAGCATCGCGTGGCATCTCACGCATGCGGGCTGCGAGAGCGTGCTGGTGATTGAGCGGGAAAGTTCGCAGGGAAAAGGTTCCACCGGCAAAAGCATGGGCGGCGTCCGCGCGCAATTTTCCACGCCGGTCAACATACAAATGTCGCTGTACTCGATTCCCTTCTATGCCAGTTTTGAATAAGTTGTCGGTTATCCCGCCGATTATCGTCCGCAAGGTTATCTTTTTCTCGCTGCCAAAGACTCGCATCTTGCCTACCTGCGCGACAATTTTGCGCGCCAACAAAAGCTGGGACTCACGACCGCCCGCCTGCTTTCCGCCGATGAGATCCGCACCATGCTGCCAC
>JBARNL010000886.1:0-11129 GCA_049802955.1 Candidatus Angelobacter sp. | reverse complement strand
GAACTATAGGCTAGACTAGCGGACAGGAGCTAGCAGCTAGAAGCTGTTTTTCTACTTCACATCCATCAACTCAACGTCAAAAACCAATGTGGCATTTGGCGGAATAGTAGAGCCAAAACCGCGCGGTCCATAGCCAAGCGCCGGAGGAATGCGCAGCTGCCGCTTGCCGCCGACCTTCATCCCGGCAATGCCCTCGTCCCAGCCCTTAATGACCTGGCCGGTGCCCAGCTCAAACTGGATCGGCTCGCCTACGTCGCGCGAGCTGTCAAATTCCTTGCCGTCAGTGAGCCAGCCGGTGTAATGCACGCTGACTTTTTTGCCTTTCTCCGCCAGTTTGCCGCTGCCTTTCTTAATGTCCCAGTATTCCAGCCCGCTGGGCGTGGTGGTGGGCTTGCCGGAAACAGCCGTGGGACCGTCAGCCTTCTTATCGGTGGCTTTGTTGGGCTTCTTGGTTTGGGCGAGCATGGCGATCGACAGGGTGAGCAAAAGGACCAGGACAGCTTTGTGTGGCATTGGTTTCTCCCAAGGTAAAGAGGGATGATACAGGAAAGTCTGCGATATTCGCTCCAATGAAAATAAATCATTTATCACAGAGGCCACTGAGGAACATGGAGGAGTTAGGCAGCTCGGCGGCTTACTTCGGCACTATGGTAATGGCTTGCACCTGCTCCTGACGGAATGTGTTGTTGCCGGAGTCCACCAGCATGGAGCGCACTTCTTCCGTTACTGAGAATTCTTCATGCCGGGGATTGAGGTCGTAAGAGACAGCGTTTCCTTCACGCCGGCCATCTTTGTCCTTCTCCTTATCTTTATCATCCTTGTCCTTATCTCCATCTTTATCACGATGGTGGACGCCTATAGCGGGAACGACGTTTACGTCCATACGCAGATTCGCCTGGGCTCCGCTGCTTGGAAGTCGAGTGCTGTGGCTTTGAGCGTTTTGCGCAGATAATGGAATGCTCAAGAGCGCGACGAGCAACGCGCAGCCGATCTTGAGCGCCTGCATGCGGGGGAAAGTACTCATGTACATGCACATAATCTTCCTTCCACTCTGATTGCCGCGGATGGAACGGCGTTGTGCCCTGGATCTAAAAAAACCTTGGTTCGGAGACGGGATGGCCAGAAAAGTTTTCTTCGGAGTTGTCACGACCTGCGGGACGGTTCCCAAACTAGCATGGAGATCTATTTTAGGTTCTGCGAAGCGCCCGGCGGTGCAGCGGAGCCGATCCTCCACCGCTCGGCTCACCAAGGCTCGCCATCGGGATTCAGGATGGCATGTCGAGGGGGAAGGCAGTTTCGATGAGGATGGTGAGTCGAGCGGGATGCGAACTTCGGCTCGGAACGGAATAATCGAGCGACACAAAGCACGCTCTGTAATGCCCACATCGTCTCGCGCTACAAAACCGCCCAGGGCAAATCCAACCCCTATACAACTTGCCGTTACACAACGACCTGCCGTTCCGAGAGCTTTAACATCAACGCTGCCGGAAATCTCCCGGTGGCTTCTGTGAAATCCGAGGAATCGGCTCGCTGGTCTCAAGGGCTACCAACTTGGACACGGACGCATATTTACAGGGATCGAAACAAATCGCGTCAGAGCGGTCCTGTTTCTTCGGTTTAACCACAATTTAGGAAGTTTTTACGGAACTTTGGCGCGTCTACGAGCGTTCTAATGGGTGTTCGATTCCGAACAGCCCATTGCGTTAGCGAACACCCAAAGGGCCAATCTGGAGGCATTCATCTGTTAGTATGCTATGTCCTTTCAATAGTTTAGGAACAGATGTCATTTCGGCACAAAACGTGCCAACTCTTCTACGTGCCACGCTTTCAGGGCACGGGAAAGCAACTAAACTTTCGGCGATCGGCGCCGCTGCCCTTGTATAAGGAGTTGGGTATGCGTGAAGTTAAGAAAGCAGGCTTTGCCCTCTGTCTAGGAATGTTTGTGTTCATTCTTACCGGTTTTGGCCCTAAGCGGAGCACAACCGTTTCCGGCGGCGGTGATACTGAGGCGTTTGCGCGTCATATTTCCATGCTTCGGACGGGAAAGCCGCAACAGAAAGCAGCCGCCGCGTACTGGCTGGGACAACAGCATTCCGCTGCCGCGAGCGCCGTTGATTCGCTTCTGGAATTCCTGGGTGACGCTACTGAAGTGGATGCGAAGCAGTACCGCCAGCATCCACTGGAGAAAATGACGGTGGGTGAAGAAGTGGCCGCAGCTCTGGTCAATATTGGGCACCCCTCCATTGAACCGCTGATCCGGATTTTGAAAAATTCTCCGCAGGCAGAAGCGCGCAAGAACGCCGCCTGGGCCCTGGGCGCACTGCACGATACCGGAGCTACCAGCAGCGAGATATAAGCAAGCACTCATTGCCATGAGACAAGGAGCAGCGGGTGACGAGTGTGCCAATTGGCACCGCAAGATGTGAGGCAATGCAGCGCAGCACTTAAGCTTCAGCCGGTCATCTTCTAAAGGTCTATCATCTGAAATTTGAAATTCTGTCTTTCGAAAGTTGATTCCGTTAGCTGGTGATTCCATGGGAACTTTTCTTCAAGACCTTCGATACGCAGTGCGCATGCTGCGCAAGAGTCCTGCCTTCACAACGGTTGCCGTGCTGACGCTGGCGCTGGGCATCGGCGCGAACACTGCCATCTTCAGCCTGGAAAATGCCGTCATGCTCAAGATGCTGCCAGTGAAAAATCCCGCAGGGCTGGTAGTGGTAGGCGATCCTGCGGAAGTCCATGGCCGGCACATGGGCGACCCGCAAGTAAACGAATTTTCCTATCCGCTCTACCGTGATATACGAGACGGAAGCAGTGTCTTCAGCGGCATGCTGGCTTCCGGCGAAGCGCACCGGCAGCGCGTCACTGGGGATTCTCTTGGCGAAATTTCCGGCAACGCTACCGGTGTATTGGTCAGCGGCAACTATTTCTCAGTGCTGGGCGTAAACGCGCTTTATGGACGGGTGATTACACCAGAAGACGATTCTGCTGCGGGCGCACATCCGGTGATGGTGGTGAGTTACGGCTTCTGGAAAAACAAACTGGGCGAGAATTCGAATGTTGTTGGCCAGACTTTGCGGATCAACAATTACCCGTTTACCGTGATCGGTATTGCGCCGCCGGGATTCTACGGCGACACGGTGGGCGACGCGCAAGATTTCTGGGCTCCCGTGACAATGCAAGAGCAACTGGTCCCGGGGCGTAAATGGCTGCAAGACTACAACGCGAGCTGGTTGCACGTGATTGCCCGCCTTAAGCCCGGAGTCACAGTGGAGAAAGCCGCGGCGAACGTGAATCTGGTTTTCCAGCAGTTGGTCAGCGGGCCGCTGAAGGCAAAACTTAGCAAGGACGATCTCGACAACCTGAAGGCAGAAAAGGTCCCGGTGAGCGCGGGCGGAGGCGGTTTTTCAGACCTCCGTGGCGACTTGCAACAACCGCTCCTGTTGTTGATGGTGATTGTGGCACTGGTGCTGCTGATTGCGTGCGTCAATGTGGCCAATTTGCTGCTGGCGCGAGCTTCCTCGCGTAGGAAGGAATTCGCCGTCAGAGTGGCGATTGGCGCTGCTTCGGGCCGCATTGTGCGCCAGCTTTTGACGGAAAGCATTTTTCTGGCTTGTGCAGGCGGAGCGCTGGGACTTTTGCTGGCGCGTTGGGGCACTGACGCCCTGTTGAAACTGAGCGGAAACAACGATCTGGAAGCCTCGCCCGATCTGCGGGTATTCCTTTTTACCGCCGCAGTATGCGTGCTGACCGGCATACTGTTTGGATTGATACCTGCGCTGCGTTCGCGCCGCGTGGCCGTGGCCCTTACGCTGAAGTCCGGCTCACAAAATGGAAGCAGCGCTAATGCCGGCTGGAACTGGGGAAAATTGCTGGTGACAGGGCAGGTTGCGGTATCTCTGCTGGTGCTGTTTGTTGCCGGATTGCTGGTGCACAGCCTGCAAAATATTCGTAATGTGGACCTGGGTTACAACCGGGAGCATCTGCTGCTGGTCTCCACCGATCCGTTGGCCGCGGGGTATAACAACAGTGCCATGATCGGGGGCTTTGCCAATGAACTGGCCGAGCAGATCGCCAGTCTGCCTGGGGTCCGCGCGGTTACGAGCTCGAAGAACGGACTGTTCAGCGGAAGCGAATCCGCAGACAGTATCAAGGTGGAGGGATACACCTCAAAAAATGATGCCGACCTGACGGCGGCGTTTGATCAAGTGGCTCCAAACTATTTCCGCGGCGTGGGAGTCCCGCTGCTTCTGGGCCGTGATATTGGGTTACAAGACACTGCGACTTCGCCCAGGGTTGCCGTAATCAATGAAAGCATGGCGAAGTTTTATTTTGGCCAGGCGAATCCAATCGGCAGGAAATTTATCATTGACGATCCGCGCTCCAAGGGGCCGGTGGAAATTGTGGGCGTTGCGCGTGATGCCCGTGACCATAAGCTCAAAGGCAATGTGGATCGGCGGTTCTACCTTCCGCTTTCGCAGTCGGTGGGCACCATTCCCGTGGTGGTTTTTGTTGTAAGGACAGTGGGGAATCCGGTTGCGGTGGCCGATGCCGTACGCAGGCAGCTCAAGAACTTGGATGCAAACATTCCGTTAAATTATATTCGTTCGCTCAATGAAATGACTGAGAAATCCATTAGCGACCAGATACTCATTGCGCGTCTTTCCAGTTTTTTTGCCGGTCTTGCGCTGCTGCTGGCAGCTATTGGGCTGTATGGAATCCTGTCATACTCAGTGGCGGGACGGACGCGCGAGATAGGCGTGCGAATGGCCCTGGGCGCGCAGCGCGGCAGCGTGCTGAAAATGATTTTGCAGGAGGCAGGAAAACTTGTGCTGCTGGGAGTGGTGATCGGAATTCCTTCAGCGATGTTGGCCAGCCGCCTTTTTGCGTCGATGCTGTTTGGCCTGAAAGAGACCGATCCCGTTTCCATGCTGCTGGTAATTGCAGTGCTGCTGGCGATCACGCTGCTAGCCAGCTACATCCCGGCGCGACGGGCAACAAAAGTGGATCCGATGATAGCGCTGCGGTACGAATAAACATGGGAACTCTTTTTCAGGACGTTCGCTACGGTCTGCGCATGCTGCGGAGGAATCCGGGCTTTGCGGCAGTGGCTGTGCTCACACTGGCGCTCGGCATCGGAGCCAACACTGCCATCTTCAGCTTGATCAACGCCGTCCTGCTGAAATCTCTGGCCGTTCAGGATCCCCAGCAGTTGGTGATTGTGAGCGACCCCGCTATGGCCAACAGCAGGAGTATCGGCACGCCGCGAACGGACATCTATTCGTATCCCCTCTACCGCGATCTCCGGGATGGCAACGACGTATTTTCCGGGATGGCAGCATCGGGGCAAGAACACCGAGTGGCAGTGGAAGTACCGGGTTCTGGCGTTGTCACCGAGGACGCAACGGTAAACCTGGTATCCGGCAGTTATTTTTCCGTGCTCGGTGTATTCCCGTTTCGCGGACGCAGTCTGGCGCCGGAAGATGATCGAGCCAAATCCTCGAACCCGGTTGCGGTGGTCAGTTACGAGTTCTGGATCAGGAAGCTTGCCGAAAATCCGGCTGTTATCGGGCAGACGGTGCGGCTCAACAAATATCCTTACGTAATTATTGGAATCGCCGCACCTGGATTCTTCGGGGACACCGTTGGCGAGAAGCAGGATTTCTGGGTGCCCATGAGCATGCAACCGCAGATGATGCCGGGACGGCCCTGGCTCGATGATATTCACGCTTCTTGGCTGCGCGTGATGGCACGTCTCAAGCCCGGTGTGAGCAGGAGTCAGGCGGAAGCCAATCTGGATGTCCTGTTTCAGCAATGGCTGCAAGGCCCGCAGGGGCGGTCGCTTGATCCGGGCGATCAGCAAGCACTCAAGCAGCAAAAAATATCTGTTGTTCCCGGCGGCGGTGGCTTCTCTGGATTGCGGCCGGAGTTCTCCCGTCCGCTGGTTCTCCTAATGGCGATTGTTGGCCTGGTCCTGCTGATCGCGTGTGTGAACGTGGCCAACCTGATGTTGGCACGGGCCAATTCACGCCAGCGAGAAATAGCGGTGCGACTGGCGATTGGCGCCAGCCCCGCCCATTTGATCCGGCAACTGCTGACTGAAAGTGCCTTACTTGCTTTCGCCGGCGGTCTTGCCGGATTGCTTGTGGCGCATTGGGGAACGGCGAGCCTTTTGAAGCTTAGTCTAAGCGCTCGTGCCGCCGAAGGATTGCGCGTGAGCCCGGATTGGCGTGTCCTGGCCTTTACCGCCTGCGTGTGTCTTGTGACCGGGCTGCTCTTTGGGTTGGCGCCTGCTCTGCGTTCCGCGAAGCTCGCCGTCGCACCAACGCTCAAGGAAAACACCGTGGCACAGGCCGGTTCTGGACGGTTTCCTCTTGGCAAGATTCTGGTTGCTTCGCAAGTTGCTGTCTGTCTGCTGGTGTTGTTTGCCGCGGGATTGCTGGTGCGTAGCCTCAAGAATTTGAGAGAT
Organism: Candidatus Angelobacter sp.; assembly: GCA_049802955.1. Classification (GTDB taxonomy): domain Bacteria; phylum Acidobacteriota; class Terriglobia; order Terriglobales; family Acidobacteriaceae; genus Angelobacter. The sequence goes on along the minus strand of JBARNL010000886.1, from coordinate 4,660 downwards.
CTCGATCTGGGATACAGCCGCGACAATATCCTCATGGCCAGAGTGGACCCCGTTGCCGCCGGTTACAAGCCGGCCCAACTGATCGACTACGAACGCGAGATGAGCGCACGGCTCGCGGCGCTTCCTGGAGTGCGTAGCGTCACCACTTCAGAAAACGGCCTGTTTAGCGGTACCGAATCCGCGGATCAAATGAAAATTGAAGGCTATACGGCTTCGCGCGATAAGGACCGGTTGGTGTATTGGGACCAGGTCGGCGACAATTACTTCCACGCCCTGGGCATTCCAATTCTGGCCGGGCGTGAGTTTGGTCCACAAGATACACCCACCTCCCTGAAAGTTGCGATCATCAATGAGAGCATGGCGACGTTCTACTTCGGCCATGCGAACCCAATTGGCCGCAAGATGTGGATTGACGATCAAGAACACAAAGATCATCCAATGGAGATTGTAGGAGTGGCCCGCGATGTGCGCGATCATACTTTGCGCGGGCCGGTGCAGCGCCGTTTCTACGTGCCCACCGGGCAGGCGCTGGATGCAATGTATGCCATCAATTTCGAGATTCAGACCGCCGGCAAACCTCAAGATCTCACCGAACCAGTGCGGAAGGCCTTTGCTGCACTGGACGCGAATGTGCCGGTATCGCAGATCCGAACCCTCGACGAACTCGTGGATTCGTCGATCTCCAAGGACATCCTGGTCGCACGTCTCTCCGCGCTTTTTGGCTTGCTGGCCCTGGTGCTGGCCTGTGTGGGACTTTATGGAGTCATGTCTTATACGGTCAGCCGCCGCACGCGTGAAATTGGTGTGCGCATGGCGCTCGGGGCGCAGCGAACACAGGTGCTCGGCATGGTATTGAATGAGGGCCTGAAACTAGTTCTCATAGGGATCGTGGTTGGAATTCCCGTAGCTTTGCTGGCGAGCCGCGTATTCAGCTCCATGCTCTTTGGCCTGAGCCCGGCTGACCCCCTCTCAATGCTGACGGTGATCGCTGTGCTGGGCAGCATCGCTACACTCGCCGGCTTAATTCCCGCAAGGCGCGCAACAAAGGTCGATCCGATGGTAGCTTTGCGCTATGAATGAGAAAATAAGAGAATGGCGAATTTGGTAATTGGGTAAATTGGTAATTGGGTAATTTAAAGAGAGCTTGATTGCTGTCGGCAGCAAACAGGCCGGCAGTGGCCCCTGGATTCTGTCTTGAAAATCACCCTTTTTCCAAATTACTTCAATTACCAAATCGAGGGCGAGATAAACGAGCAATCGAGAACGATGTTTGCTGATCTCTAGACGCTTTGGACAAGGACACATGATTCAACTTCGCAACGTTGAAAAAACCATCAAGAGCCAGGCAGGAACGGTTTGGCTGCTGCGCCGCATCAATGTGGATATAAAAGAGGGCGAGTTTGTGACCATCATGGGCCCATCTGGCGCAGGGAAAACCACGCTGCTGAGCATTGTGGGCATGCTGGATGACGGCTGGGCCGGCGAATACGTTTTTGCCGAGCAGCTGGTGCACAAGCTTGACCGCAAAAAACGGGCGGAACTGAATCGCAGGTATGTGGGCTTTGTGTTCCAGAGCTATCACCTGTTGGACAATCTTACAGTGCAGGAAAATATCGACGTGCCGCTTTCTTATCGCGATATTCCGCGGGCGCAGCGTGCGTCCATGGTGGCGGATATTCTGGATCGCTTTCAGATTGTCGGAAAGAAAGATCTTTATCCCAACCAGCTTTCTGGCGGACAGCAGCAGTTGGTGGGCGTGGCGCGCGCCGTGGCCGGAAATCCAAAATTGATTCTTGCCGACGAGCCGACCGGCAATCTGCATTCCGGACAGGCCAAAGAGATCATGGAGCTGTTCAGAAAGTTGAACCAGCAAGGAACTACCATTATTCAGGTGACTCACTCTGAGGCGAACGCGGGGTTTGGCAATCGCATTATCCAACTCAAAGACGGCTGGATTGTGGATGATTCCGCGGTGGTTCCGGGTACAAGCGCCACTGCTTAATTGCATTGAGGCGCAGGTGAAAGTTTTGAAAGCAGGAGCAGTTTGGTGTCGACTAAAGCGCAGGAATTCGTGAGCACCACAGCGACCAGGTCTGAGCCGGTGCGCATTTTGATTGCCGACGATCAGGCGGACGTTCGCGAAGCGCTGCGCTTGCTCTTGAAAGCTGAAGGATTCGCCACGGAAACTGTCAGCAGTCCTGCTTCTGCGCTGGAAGCGGTGCAGAGCAATGAATTCGATATCATGCTGATGGACTTGAATTATCAAAGGGACACCACATCGGGCCAGGAAGGCATTGATCTGCTTTCCAAGGTGCAGCAGGCGGACAGCAAGCTGCCAATCGTGGTGATGACGGCGTGGGGCAGCGTGGAACTGGCGGTGGAAGCGATGCGGCGCGGGGCGCGCGACTTTATCCAGAAGCCGTGGGACAACCATCGGCTGCTGAGCATTATTCGCACGCAGGTGGATTTGTACCGCACCATGCGGCGCGCGGAACGGCTGGAAGCGGAAAATAGTTTGCTGCGCGCGCAGAATCGCCCGGTATTTATAGCGGAATCGAAAGCAATGGAGCCGCTGCTTACGTTGCTGAGCCGTATTGGACCCAGCGATGCCAACGTCCTGATTACCGGCGAACACGGCACCGGAAAAGAAGTTGTGGCGCAGACGCTGCATGCGCTTTCGTCGCGTAGCGGACGGCCGATGATTACCGTAAACACCGGCGGCCTGCCGGAAGGCACATTTGAGAGCGAGTTGTTTGGCCACGTGAAAGGCGCGTTCACTGACGCGCGCGCAGATCGAGTCGGACGCTTTGAACTGGCGGACCGCGGCACGCTGTTTCTTGATGAGATTGCCAACGTCCCCATGAAGCAGCAAGCCAAACTTTTGCGCGTGCTGGAAACCGGCGAGATGGAGCGCGTGGGATCATCGAAGACGCACAAAGTTGATGTGCGCGTGATTTCCGCCACCAACGCTGATCTGAAATTGGAAAGCGCTGAAGGCCGCTTCCGTCCGGATTTGCTTTTCCGATTGAACACGGTTGAGCTGCCTATTCCGCCGCTGCGCGAGCGCAAAGAAGATATCCCGCTGCTGGCGGCGCACTTCCTCAAGCTATATGCGCAGCGATATCGCAAGCCGGTGAAGGGTTTTGATCCTTCAGCACTGCAAAAAATGCTGGACCACCCCTGGCCAGGAAACGTGAGAGAATTGGACCATTCGATTGAGCGTGCCGTTTTGATGAGCACCAGTGATCACATCCAGGCCATCGATCTGGGCCTGGAAAGCGACAAAGCCGTTACCGGACGCATTGAAGACCTGAGCCTGGAAGAAGTTGAAAACCTCTTGATCAAGAAGGCCCTGGCGCGCCATTCAGGTAATATCAGCCATGCGGCGGACGCGCTCGGTTTGAGCCGAAGCGCGCTCTATCGTCGCATGCAAAAGTATGGCGTCTGATCCGCAATCTCAAAAACCTGCTCGCTTCGCCGTGAAGCCCGCCACCCGGATCAAACTGAACTTCGACACGCGCATTCTCCTGATGACCCTGCTCATCAGCCTGCCCGGCGCAATTGTCGCCGAACTTTTTCTCTGGCTCGGCAATCATTCCATCGAACTCAAATGGACCGTCACTCTTTTCATCGTGCTTGCCTGGATGATCGGCAGCTCAATGCTCCATAGCCAGATCATTCGCCCGATGCAGACGCTTTCCAACATGGTGGCGGCCATCCGCGAAGAGGATTTCTCTTTCCGCCTGCGCGGCGGCGGACGCGAAGACTCTCTCGCCGACCTGATCTTTGAAATCAACTCGCTGGCTATGCGGCTGCAACAACAAAAAGTAAGCGCGCTTGAGGCCACAGCGCTGCTCAAAAAAGTCATGATGGAGATCGACGTCGCGGTATTCACCTTCGACCAGCAACAACGCCTGCGCATCGTCAACCGTGCCGGCGAACAGCTTATGGGACGCATCGCTCCACGCATGCTCGGCCTCACCGCGGAAGAACTGGGGCTAAAAGAATTTCTGCAATCGCCCGGCCCGCAGACCGTGCAGATGACGTTCCCCGGCAAGTATGGACGATGGGCCATCAGCCACACTGAATTCCGCGAGAACGGCGTCCCGCACCAACTGCTCATCATCTCCGATCTCAGCCGCGCCCTGCGTGAAGAAGAGCGCCAGGCGTGGCAGCGCCTCATCCGAGTGCTGGGCCATGAGCTCAACAATTCGCTGGCGCCAATCAAGTCCATTGCCGGCACGCTGGGCTCGCTCACCGCGCGCGCCGCCCTGCCAGAAGACGTTGCCCAGGACATGAACCAGGGCCTGCGCGTGATTGAAAATCGCGTTGAATCGCTCAATCGATTTATGCAGGCTTACACGCGTCTTGCGCGCATGCCTGCGCCTACTCGCTCCCGCATCGATATTGGCCCCCTGGTTCAGCGCGCCGCATCGCTGGAGCGCCGCCTACCAGTCACCACGCTCAACGGCCCGCCGCTAACCATTGAGGCCGACCCTGACCAGATCGAACAAGTGCTGATCAACCTGATCCGCAACGCCGTTGACGCATCGCTTGATCCCACGCTCAAACATCCCGGCACCGTGGAAGTGGGCTGGCGCACCAACGCGCGCAGCGTTGAAGTTTTCATCCGCGACCAGGGCCCCGGCCTGCTCAACAG
>JBARNL010000885.1:0-1990 GCA_049802955.1 Candidatus Angelobacter sp. | reverse complement strand
GACCAGAAAAGCCGGCAGAGCGCCAATCACAAACATCCCGCGCCAGCCGACGTAAGAGAACAATGTTCCATAAACCAGCGCAGCCAGCAGATAGCCGACGACGTAACCTTCCTGCAACAGTCCGGAGAAAAAGCCTCGACCTTCTTTAGGCAGGGTTTCAAATGCCAGCGCGGCGCCCACGCCCCACTCACCGCCCATCGCAATGCCAAAGAGGGCGCGCATGATCAGGAATGTCTTCAGAGACGGCGCGAAAGCGGAGCCAAGCTCAAAGATGGAGTAGGCGATGATATCGATCATCAGCGTGGGGCGGCGTCCGAACTTATCGGCCATCATGCCAAAAAGAAATGCGCCAACTGGACGCATCGCCAGCGTAATGAAGATGGCTTCCGCAATGGAAGAAACCTTGGTGTGGAAGTCAGCGCCAATCGCGCTTACGCAGAAAACCAGAATGAAGAAGTCAAAAGCGTCAAGAGACCAGCCCAGAAAACAGGCAATGAAAGTATTCCGCTGGACCGATGTAAGGCTCTGCAAACGGCGAAGAAAACTCATACGGTTTCTCACGTGAGAGCTGGCCAGTTTTCCACCGGAGCCAACAAATCCAGCTCAGTTCACTTTGATGTTTAAACGAACGAAGGCGATGTAATGGCCTTTTTCGCACGAAATCCCTGTAACGGCATCACGTTTCCCAGCACTACATCGTAAGCAGTGGATTGTGTTGCGGCATAAGTAGCGGCTTGCCCGGCCCGGGTATCAGCTATGGCGGTTTTTTGCATAAGATTGCAGCCGAAATCCCGGTGTTTACCTGCAAGTAACGGTGTATACTTCAGCCAACTGCCTGACCGTGCCCTGAGTAAAGTAGGCCCATGAAGCCAGAGTACCCTAAGCGGATATCTGATGCACCCACGATTGGTGTAAGCAGGTCGCCCATGGCGGCCGGCGCGAAGCGCGCTGTGAGCGCCAGCACCAATATCCTTGAAGTGGGACAGGTGTTGGGTGGCCGCTTTGAGATCCAGGAAATGCTCGGCATCGGCGGCATGGGCGCAGTTTACAAAGCCTATGATCGCGACATTGATCGGGTCATCGCGCTCAAGTGCATCCGTCCTGAACTGGCAAAAGATCCGGAAATTACGCAGCGGTTCACCCAGGAACTGCTGCTCGCCCGCCAGATTGCCCATAAAAACGTAATCCGAATTTTTGACGTCCGGGATTCCGGCGGCTTGAAGTTCATCACCATGGAGTACGTTGAGGGGCGCGATCTTGGCAGCGTGGTGGAAGCCAGAGGCAAGCTCCCAATCGCGGAATCGGTTGCCATTGTGATGCAGATTTGCAGCGGCCTGGCCTGCGCGCATGCGGAAGGCGTGGTCCATCGTGACCTGAAGCCCAGCAACATCATGGTGGAACCGAATGGCCGCGTGGTGGTGATGGATTTTGGGCTGGCACGGGCTGACAACATCGGGCAGATGACGCAGACCGGGGCCGTGATGGGCACGTATCAATATATGTCGCCGGAACAGGCCAAAGGTACAAAGGCGGATGCGCGCTCTGATATTTTTACCGTTGGCATCATCCTTTACGAATTACTCACGGGCAAGACGCCTTATTCTGCGGACAGCGCGCTGGCCAGCCTGCTCAAGCGTACGCAGGAAGCGGCCGCACCGGCTTCACAAATTGAGCCCGCAGTTCCCCGCTCTTTAAGCGCTATAGCCGCCAAATGCCTGGAGCGCGACGTCACAAAGCGATACCGGACTATTGACGATCTGCTGAATGACCTGAAAGCTTTTCAAGGCGGCAGCACTGTTTCGCCGGGAGTGCCGAGAATTTCGCGGAAAATAATTTTGCTGGTGGCCAGCTTTGTGCTGGCGGGACTTATAACGGTCACTGCAATTGTAAAATGGTCGAGTTCCGGCAACAGTGGAAGCGCCGTAACGGCCGTTCATCCGACGGTAAGAGTGCTGGTGGCGGCTTTCCAGAACAACACGTCTGGTTCGGT
>JBARNL010000884.1:0-7054 GCA_049802955.1 Candidatus Angelobacter sp. | reverse complement strand
GCTAGAAGACCCGAAAACCATGCACCAAAGTTAGTGACTTGGGAATTAGGTTCCAGCGTCTCGTCTTTGGAATCTCCTCGAATCAGACTAGGCATTGGCCTAAGAACGAGCATGCGTGCCAACCACTGCCTGAAAATGAATAAAGGATCGTTCGTCGATTGTTCCTGAACTACGGGTAGCGCCACTAGGTTCCAGTCGAGGGCAAAGCTCGCCTCTTTCTGTTGGCCCAATCTCGTCAGTCGGACTTTTGCCCCTTCGCGGGTATAAACAGAATTGCCATTAACCGCAAGCTTCTCTTCGAATACGCGGACTTCCTTAAAGCCTCTGGGCAGTTCAAAACAGATCGAGTATGCATAGATAGTAGCTCCCAATTCGATCTCGATTTCAAATCGCATTGGCATTTGTCCACGAGTGAAATCCTTTGGTTTGATTAGTTCGCCTACACGATTTGTACGTCGAGCGATCCTCTGTAGAATTTCCAGAGCAAACGCAACTGATGTTTTGCCTGTGCCGTTTTTCCCGATGAGAAAGACTGACGATAGGCCTGAGATTGGCAGTTCGAAATTCTCTAGGCATCGGAAATTGTGAATGTAAAATCGACGTATCACAATAAAATGATACACGCTCGTATGGTGCACAGATACAGAATGTTATGTCCCAGCATAAGGACTTACACGAGGGGCGAATAAGGTCTACTTCAACTCCGGAAAATCATCTTCCCTGAATTCTTGCTGCCGCTGTCCATTCTGCGCACGCTCGGCTTCGGCGGTGCGCAACTCCACGCGCCGGATCTTTCCTGAAATTGTTTTTGGCAGATCGGCAAACTCCAGCCGTCGCACGCGTTTGTATGGCGCCAGGACTTTGCGGCTGTGCTGAAAGATCGATAGCGCGGTTTCGCGTGAAGGCTGGCATCCGGCGCGCAACGTGATAAACGCTTTTACCAGCGCATGCCGCAGTGGATCGGGCGTTGGGACCACGGCGCACTCCACCACGTCCGGGTGTTCAATCAGCGCGCTCTCAACTTCAAACGGGCTGATGCGATAGTCGGATGCTTTGAAGAGGTCATCGGCGCGGCCGACGAACGTGAGATAGCCTTCCGCGTCACGCTGCACCACGTCCCCTGTCCGATAGACCGGGCCTTCCAGCGGAATCAGCTTGCCATCGTCACCTTGGTAGCCGGGCATCAGCGCGGCAGGAGGAGGATTGAGCGGCAGGCAGAGTTCGCCTTCTTCCGCATCTTTATCATTGGGATCGAGCAGGCGCACCCGATAGCCAGGCAGCGGACGGCCCATTGCGCCGACTTTAAGCTTCTGTCCCGGCGGATTGCCGACCTGAGCGGTGGTTTCGGTCTGGCCGTAACCGTCGCGGATGGTGAGGCCCCACGCGGTGCGGACCTGCTCAATCACTTCAGGATTCAGCGGCTCGCCGGCGCTGGCCAGTTCGCGCAGCCGCATCTTCCAGTCACTCAGGTTTTCCGTGACCAGCATGCGCCAGACCGTAGGCGGCGCGCAGAACGTCGTCACGCCGCAGCCGGTAAGGGCATCCAGCAGGCCTCGCGCGCTGAAGCGGGACTGATTGATCACAAAGACGGTGGCTTCGGCATTCCACGGCGCAAAGAAACAGCTCCATGCATGCTTGGCCCAGCCGGGTGAAGACATGTTGCAGTGGAGGTCGCCCGGCGTGATGCCGATCCAATACATGGTGGAAAGATGGCCCACGGGATAACTGGTGTGCGAGTGCATCACCAGCTTGGGCTTGGCGGTGGTGCCGGAGGTGAAATAAAGCTGCATAGGATCGCTGGCGAGGGTGTCGCCATTGGGCTGAAACGCGGCAGGCGATGCGTAGCCTTGTTTGTATTCGTGCCAACCCCGCACTTTGCTTCCGACCGCGATACGGGTGCAGCTTCCGCACGCGGCTTCAATTTTGGGCGCGAGCTCGGCAGCGCAGACAATATGTTTCACGCGCCCGCGGACAATGCGGTCTGTCAAATCATCGGCGGTGAGAAGCGTAGTGGCGGGAATAATGACCGCGCCCAGCTTCATCATGGCCAGCATGGTTTCCCACAGCGGCGGAATGTTGCCGAGCATCAGCAATACGCGGTCGCCGCGCTGCACGCCAAGGCCGCGAAAATAATTGGCAATGCGGTTTGAGCGCTCAGAGAGTTCCGCGAACGTCAGTTTGTCCTGGCGGCCATCTTCATAGGCCACCCATAGCGCCGTCTGGTTGCGGCGATCACCGGCGGCAATCTGGTCAAACCAGTCCAGCGCCCAGTTAAAGCGATCAAGCTTTGGCCACTGGAAGCCTGCATAGGCAGCATCGTAGTCGTCGCGATGGATGAGGAGAAAGTCGCGGGCGGAGCGGAAGGCTTGCGTGGCGTCGGAAGGCATGACGTTGAATTCTAGACCATTTTGTCGAACTGCTCATTCGATTCCAAATCGCCTACTATAATCCAGCCGTGCGCAAAGCCTTCTTGATCTATAACCCGGCATCTGGTCGCAGGCGCGCCCGGCGCGCTCAGGATATCGCGCGAGTGGAGGAAGTTCTGCGGGCGGCGGACGTTGAGGTTGAGACTTGCGCCACAACGCACATTGGCAGCGCGATCCAGCAGGTGCAGCAAGCCTTGGGACGGGGCTTTGATACGGTGATCGCCTGCGGAGGTGATGGCACGGCCAACGAGGCCCTGAACGGCATCATGCTCGCATCCTCTATGGAAGGTGCGAGGGACGTCGCGCTGGGGCTGGTGCCGCTGGGCAGCGGCAACTTGCTGGCCTTCGATCTGGGATTGCCTTCCGATCCGGTGCAGGCGGCAAAAAAGCTGCTGGCGTATCAGCCGCGCGAGTTTCATCCCGGACTGATCTGCTCGCAGGGAGAAAATGGCCCGGAGAAGCGTTACTTTCTGGTGGCTGCCGGCGTGGGCGCGGATGCCGAGTTGATGTATCGCACGGAAGTGGAAGCGAAAGAGTTCTGGGGACGGAATGCGTATTTTCTTGAGATGGCGCGCATGGCGTTGCGGCGCCGCTATCCCATGTTTCATATTGAGTGGGAAGACGAACAGGGGACCCGCCTGCAGGGCGAGGCCATGCTGGCCATGTGCGTGCGCGCGGGCAAGTTCCCTGGATTGCTGAACCGCGTGAAATTGGGGACAAGCCTTTTGCGCCGCGATTTTTGCCTGCTCCTGTTTCGGACCAATAAAATCCGGCGCTTCTTTTCATACTTTGCCAGTCTGGCTACGGGGCGCAACTGGAAAGTCGAAAGCGTGGATGCAATCCATACCAAATGGTTTCGCTGCACGGAGATTCCAGGCATGCGCACGGTGCATTCCCAGGCGGATGGAGAACTGCTGGGAGTGCTGCCGGCGGAGCTGACTATTGAAAGCAGGCCGGTGAAGCTGCTGATGCAATGATGATCTAGAGTTCAGCCCGCTGCTGAAGATTCCAGCGGCTCCCAGTGCGCAGTCATGCATCCATCAGGCTCAATCACGGCTGAATACTTCACCTGAATCTTTTTGCCCGACCGATGCCGGAGGGAAATTTTTCCGGTCTGCGTTCCTTCAGAAACAAATTCGCGGAACAGCGGGTCTGTCACATGGGTTGAACCGTCCACAATGTCATCGATACGCAGCTCCATCAACATGGCGCGGTCATAGCCGAGCAGTTCACAAACTGGATCAGTGGCAAAGGTGTAATTGCGGTTGAGGTCCGCCACCACAACGTATTTTCCCTCAGCGTCAGAGTCGTGGTGAGTGCGGGCATGGCGCATGGCTTCAATGCGCTTCAGAGTATCCAGCATAGGCTTTACGCCGGCACGGGAATCCACCGCCAGATCGACATAAGGGTTGCCCAGCGAGCCGCTATGGTGCAGCACCAGAACTCCATTATTAGGATTGCGCTGCTTGGTCTTTTTAGCCAGCGCCTTGCGATCAGCAAAGGACAGTGTGTGGTTCAGGATGATTACGTCAAAATCCGTGTTCTCGATATGCTCGTGAATCTCTTCTTTTGCAGCGGCTGCAACTACCTGATAACCGGATTTGCGAAACACCTCTCGCTGCATGGCGAGCACGGAATCTCTATGGCGAGAACACAAGAGAAGCCTTGTATCGGACGTTTGTGCGATGTTCATGTGAGACATACGTATTATTCCACTTTGTAGACCACGCCGACAATACGCGGGATGCGATAAAAAGCTGTATGGGGCTATGTGCAAAGGTTGGGCGAACGTGGGAGCCATGTTTAGAATGCTAGTTTGCCTTTGAGGTATTTTCTTTGGATCCTGTCACGCACATGCTGACCGGCGCCTGCGTGAGCCGCGCCGGACTAAACCGAAAAACTGCATTGGCAACACTCACGCTGGTATTGGCATTTGAGGCCCCAGACATTGATTCGGTTACATATTTTTGGGGCTCGATTACGGGCCTGCAGCACCATCGGGGCATTACGCACAGCCTGATTGGCGCGCCTTTCATGGCAGCCGGTGTAATCGCGCTTGTCTATGGAATCAATCACTGGAAAAGCTCGCGCCAGAAGAACGCCGCTGCCGGCGCTTCGAGCAGCGCATTCCCAAAGCTGCTGCCGAATTGGAAGCTTCTGTATGGATACGCACTGCTGGGAGCGTTGGTCCATCTGTTCCAGGACTTCACCAATAATTACGGGATACGTCCGTTCGCGCCGTTCAGCGAGAAATGGTACTCGTGGGACATTGTTTTCATTGTGGACCCCATTATGCTGCTGGCGATGTTTCTGGCGCTGGTGCTTCCCGGATTGATGGCGTTGGTCACGGAAGAGATTGGATCGCGGAAGCCGCGGTTTCGCGGACGCGGCGCCGCTATATTTGCGCTTATCTGCCTGGCCGCGGTGATCCTGGTGCGCGACTTTGAGCATCGGCGGGCGGTGAATGCGCTGAATGCGCGGACGTACCATAGTGAAGATCCTCTGCGCGCGTCGGCTTTTCCCCAGCCTATCAATCCTTTTTCCTGGAATGGCGTAGTGGAAACGCAGGATTTCTTTGAAATGGCGCCTGTGGACTCCGGCTCGGGGGATATCGATCCCCAAAATATGGCGGTTGTGCGTTACAAGCCGGAGGAGACCCCGGTCTCACTGGCGGCCAAGAGGTCGCGCCTGGGACGTGTGTATCTGGATTGGGCACAGTATCCGCTGGTGACCGTGGAAAAGCTTGAGGGCGGAAGATTTCAGGCGCAATTTGAAGACCTGCGCTTTGAGAGCGCTGAAGCTGTTGCCCAGCATCGCAGGCCGGCATTGGCAGGCTATGTGGTGCTTGATCCGCAGTTGCGGGTGGAAGAGATGTTTACCGGGAAGCCGCCGGATGTTGTTCCAAGCCGCAAATAGCTTCCAGTCTTGACGTTTGTGGTTTCAAACCGCGACAATATCATTCTGAGGTGCGTATGCTCGCTTATCTATTTGTGGTCATTGCGGTATTGCTGCGTTTAGTTGCCGGTACGGGCGCGTTTGCCACGCTGGGCTTCAGCATGGTGGGCGCTTCACTGCTGTTCTTTGGATCGCGCATGCCGCGCAAGCACTTCTGGATTCCCGCCGCGCTGTTTATCGGGTCTGACATCTATCTGACCCTCAACGTTTACCAGCTGCCGTTAACCCTCGACCAGATCCTGATGTCGGGCTGGTACCTGGTCCCTTGCTTTATCGGCTTCTTCCTGCGTGACCGCATCAAGCCGCTGAACGTCTTTGGGGCGGGGCTGGGCACGGGTGTTGGCTTCTTTCTAACCAGCAACTTTGCCGTGTGGGCGTTTGGAAATATTGCCTATGCCAAGAACCTTTCCGGCCTGATTGAGTGCTACACCAAGGCGATTCCGTTCTTCCGCAACGGCATCATTTCAGATGTAGTCTTCTCGCTGGTGTTCTTTGGGATCGGCGCGCTGGTGGCGCAGGGGCACACGGTTGTGGAAGGCAAAAGCGCCGCAGCGTAGAGCACTTTATGAATTACTGGATGTTTTCTGTCACGTCACACAAAGAAGCTGGCATTTTTAATCCTGAAGAAATTCTTAAGCAGCGTTTCACTGATAGCTTTTGGGGGCTTGGGGCCAAAACTCCCAACCGGCGTGCCTTGCAACATGGGGACCACGTAGTCTTTTATTTGGGGAATCCGCATAAGGCGTTTGCTGCGTCGGCAGTTCTTGCAACAAGCAGTTTCGCTCTTTCCCCGGCTGACCAAGAAGGGTTATCTCACGGTAATGCGTTTTATCGCGCACCGTTTGGAGTACGCCTCGAACAGCAGATTATCTGGGAACAAGTTCGGAGAGTCGACGATCTCCTGCCAGCTCTACACTTCATTGAAAACAAGGAGTTTTGGGGTTCGTATTTTCAAGGTGGCGTCCGACAGCTAGGCGAAAAAGACTTTCAAACCATCGTTCAGCTTGGTATCCCCTTTGGGAACCAAGTTGGCACTAGCATTCCATCATTGTCTTTGCCAGCTCCTGACGCACAGTTTGCACTAGAAGCGCATCTCGAAGAGTTCATCGACAGAAATTGGCATCACATTGACTTCAACCGAAAGCTGAACAGGTACAAGACCGAGGAACAGAGCGGCAGGCAGTTTCCTGCTGGGCCATGGAGCATTGATTTTCTGTGCGTCGATGAAATTACCAAAAACTTGGTTGTTGTGGAACTCAAGAGAGCGCAAACGAGTGATGCAACTGTCGGCCAGATCCTCAGATACATCAGTTGGGTTCAGGAGAATATAGCGGAAAAAGGGCAGGAAGTAGAGGGCATCATCATAGCGAAGGAAATTGACCAAGCATTGCACTACGCGGTGAAGAACCTGCCATATATTAATGTGTTGACCTATAGGGTCGATTTCACGCTTCACAGCCGCGTTTCATAACACCCCCCATCGTCCCGGAGGCGGGTGAGAACCTCAGATCCGGCCGCACTCGTCCAGGAAGCGAGTACGGAGGGAGACGGCGCCCTGATTGAGATGTTGCGCGGCAGGACCACAGATCGAGGGAAAAATCTCGAGGTGGTGATGGACTCGGGTTCGGGATGGCAGTTTCCAGCGAGCAGGAGTTTTTTTGTGGAGTCTACAC
>JBARNL010000883.1:0-2663 GCA_049802955.1 Candidatus Angelobacter sp. | reverse complement strand
ACCAGTCGGCATGGAGGTCGAGTTCGCCAGCCACGTCCCTTCGCCGGTCGCCTTCGCAATCTCCAGGACGTCCGCCCACTCGCCGGGTAATTGCTCGTGCCGTTCCGCGTAGGCCACCATGGCTTGCGGGACTTGTCGCCAGCCCTTGAACCGGCTCACCAGCGGCTTTGAGCTGTACGCGCTTTCGCGTTCGTACTCAAAAATCGTTGGCAGCTTTCCCGTTTTGCGCACCACTCCCGCCCAGTCCTCGAACAAATCCTCCAGCGGCGTCGGCGCGCCCCGCGGAGGTTCCATTCCGCATGCCCGCACTGCCATTCCGTAATTGCCAAACAATTTGCGGATCGTCCGCGTGGATACATGCACTCGTTCGGTTAACTCGCCCAGGCTTGGCGTGCGCCCCAGTTCCTGCGCGCACTTCCGGATAGCAGCGATGATTTCTTTCTTTTGCACCTTTCACCTCGCATAAAAAAGGCCACCCATTTTTGGGTGGCCCGATTTCAAATTTTGTTTTAGTCAGACTCGCTAAATTTTTTATCCGCGATACAAGTGTCAGGGCACGGCTTCAGCCGTGCCGCAAGCGATTCAAAATGATTGGGCTTTAGCCCCTGAGATAGAAACGCAGATCGGCTCCGCTGCTGCATTGCGTGAGCCAGAAATGCCTATGGAATTTTCATTCTAGAAAACGAGCGTGGAGCGCAGGCGCCCTCGCCGGCGTCTTGCCATCAATTTCTTGAGGTTTGAAGTTGGAATCGATGAGTGCAGCTGAAAAGCAAAGGCTAATTGCCAGTTGCTAATTGCTGGCTGCTATTCCCCAGCCGCCTTTTCGCGCACCACGGCGACCTATCCGGTGGCGATGTGTTACGCAAGAATGCACCCCCTTTTCAGGGACACACGCTAGTCCACGGAGGCCGCGGTAACTGGGACCCATACGGGAGGCCACAGACCACAGGGTTGCAGGCCTTTTTGGGTTCCCCCGCGCAGTTGCTGCTTGCCAACTGCGGTCATTTCCGGCGCCGCTCCCGTCAATGTCAATCTCACTTTAGACGAAAACGAATCGAAAGTCAAATGTTATTTTTGGGAGCAGGGACACATTTCCTGGTTTTTCTCACGCTGCTCCAATCATCCGTGACGCACTGGGGAATGACCGCTGCCACACCGATGTCAGCAGCGCGAATTGCGGTAACAGCTGGGCAAAGCCATCCACCATCTCTTCAATTTCACGCCATTGCGCCGCGCTTAGATCTTTCAGCACAGCCCGATGGTCTTTTACCGGCAGTCCAGCCAGCAGAGCGCGAGCGCGCCGGTTCAATTCTTCGCGAGCCGTAATAAATGAGGGCTCGGCCAGCAATCGTTTGCTATCGAGCCACGCTGAAGCCAGGTAACTGGGGAACGGTGACAGCGCGCGGTACAGGCTCAGAACGGTCTTCGCGCCAGTGGTCTTTTTGATGTCAGAGTAAATCAGCCAGACGCGAAGCCCGGCTTCGCGCTCATTGGGCACGTGCACGCGCACCATCTGCGCCAGGGCTGAGACCTGCTTTAGCTTGGTCACTCTTCCTTTTTGCCCGCCGGAATAGCCGCGTTGCATCAGCCGCGAAAAAAGCGCCATCTGCGCCGTTGCGCGGGCAAACAGGCCAACAATGCCGCCGATGACTCGAATGTCGGCGTTAGAGAATTTATCGGCGGAGAGGACGCCCGGCTGGTCGGAAAATGTCCAGCCCCCGCTGATTGCGGCCGAGTGCGCAATTTCCTGGTAGGCGCGCGCAGCGGTCTCAAATTCGCGGGAGCATACCACGTTCTCCAGGTCTTTCCAGACCACCTTCAGGTATTGCGGAATTCCCGCGGAGAGCTTGAAAACCGTTGGGACGAACGGAAGGTCAAACGATGCGCGGATATTTGCATACATCCGGCGTATCTCGGGCGGGACCTCATGTTCTTCATACGCGCGATTGAGAGCCATGGTTGTGCCTTATGGGAGATTGGACGTTCCTGGCAGCTACTCAGTTGCAAGAATGGCGAAATAATCAATCAGCAGGGTATTTCCCACGGCGGCGATACTGCAGGCTCTGGCCGCCAGGACCATCATCCCGGGCTAGTGTGCTTGAATTTAAGCCCGGTTGAAAGTGTCGTCGGTGTCGTCATCCGCGCCGTGGCGGCGGAGAATGCTCACCAGATTTTGCGAGAACGCCGAGCGCGGCATGACCACGTCGCAACCAGCTTCCACAGCCTTGACCTTGAGATCACCCTGAACATGGGAGACAAAGCCCACAATCGACGTGGCTTTCTTGTACTTGGAGCGCATCTTGGTGATGACCGGCAGCGGCTTGATTCCGTTGCTGTTCAGGTCAACGATAATCAGAGATGGCTTTTCTTCAGAGCCCTCAGTCTTTTCCGTGATGTCTTTGTCCGTTTTGACGAACTCGACCTTCACGTTCAGTTTGCGCGAGACTTCCTGGATTTTGGCCACAAAGAAAAGGTCGTCGACAAAGGCAAAGATCTTTGTGGGAGCGTCCACGCGCTGGGTGAGTGGCTCCATATTGGGAGAAGCCTGAGCGCCATTGTGGAACCGCGCTCCCTGCATGCTGTTACCGTTTCCCTGATTGCGATAGCTATGGTCCATGGGGCCTACAAAGCCCGGTCCGCCGCGCCTTTGTCCGCCACCGCCT
>JBARNL010000882.1:0-2031 GCA_049802955.1 Candidatus Angelobacter sp. | reverse complement strand
GATCTGAACGACCGAACGCACTGGGTTCCTCGTTCAGTACTTGTTCAGGTCGACGTGGTTCTGCGTCGCCCATGCTTGCGCGGAGCTGGTCAGCAGGGACTGCCACTGGCTGGCGAAGGCGGCGTAGGACATCGACCCGTTGACGTAGTCCTGGACCAGCCGCATGCCGGAGTTGGTGGCCGCGGCGGACAGCACGTCGTCCAGCACAACGTCGACGACCGTGGGCACCTTGCCGCTGGGGACCAGGCTGGGCAGGCCGGGCAGGTTGACCGTGGGCGCGTCCGTCTCGGTGGGGATGTAGGATCCGCTCCCGCTGATCTTGAGCCAGTAGCCGAGGTGCTGCGGGGTGAAGATCCAGGCCAGGAAGTTCATCACGGTCGCGGTCTTGGCCGGGGTCATGGTGCTGTCGGCGCGCTGGGAGGTGATGCTCCACTGGCCGTTGCCGTTCGGGCCGCCGATGACGCCGAGCGTCGAGGTACCCAGGCCGAGCGGGGTCGACGCCGAGGTGATGGGCGGCTCGGGGAACACGCCGAACTTGCCGGTAAACCCGGCCGAGTCGAGCTGCGGGATCCACCAGCTGCCGCCCCAGAGCATGCCGACCTTGCCCTGGACGAGCAGCGGCTGCGGGCTCAGCGGAGGCGTGGTGACGTTCGGGTTCTGGCAGGCGCCGTAGCCGCTCTGCCCGCTGGCCGAATAGTGGACGAGCTGGCCGAGGAGCTTCCAGGCCTCGGCGTAGCGGGGGTTGCTCATGCTGATGATGCCCTTCTTGATGCCGACCGCGACATCAAGGCCGTTGGTCACCTGGGCGTGGTTGACGTCGAACTGGCTCACCTGATTCGCGAGCAGCGACGAGGTGGCCAGCCGTTCGAACCAGGACGGGTTGCAGGGCTCGCCGGTGGTGTACATCAGCGGGGTGATTCCAGCCGACTTCAGCTTGCCCAGGTCGGTCATGAAGTCGGCCCAGGTCAGCGGCGTCGACGTGATGCCGGCCTTGGTGAAGGCGGCCTTGCTGTAGAACATGCCGGTCTCGACGTTCGACCCTAGGATGATGTCGATGTCCCCGTTCGGCGAGGTCATGTACGGGACCACCGAGGGCTGGAACAGTGACAGCCAGCTGGAGCTGCCCGGCACGTAGGGGTTGGGCTTGGTCAGGTACGGCTTGATGTTCTGCAGCAGCCCGGCCGGGAGGGCCCCTGAGGTGACCGGGCCGTACTGCTCCCAGACGACGTCCGGCGCGCTGCCGCCGGAGGCCTGGCTTTCCAGCTGGGCGTTGGCCTGGGTGATGCTGGAGGAGTTGTTCGGCAGCCACTGGACGGTGACGTTCTTGTGCGCGGCCTCGTACTGCGTGGTCAGGCTTTTCAGGCCGGCGTTGTCGGCCGCGGTGATCGGGCCCGTGTTCGGCGGCAGCACCGCCTTGATCGTGACCGGGGCACCGTTGCCCGAGCCGGCCGAGCTGGCCGAGCCGCCGCCGGAGCAGCCCGCTACCAGGGCACCCGCGGTCAGCAGCGCCATGCCGACGGGCAGCGCGTGAGTTCTTCGGAACATGAAACCCCACCTCCTGGTGAGAGTCCGGTCAGTTGGTCCGGGGACGGAGAGTGCGCATCACGACGAGCGTGAAGATGAGCAGGGCCACGAAGAGCAAGGTGCCGATGGCCATGCCGTAGCCGTACTGGTCGTTCTGGAAAGCCGACTGGTACATGTCCAGGCCCGGCACCAGCGTCGCGGTGCCGGGGCCGCCGTTGGTGAGCAGCAGGATCGGGATGAAGTTCTGCACGGCGAAGATGCCGGACAAGATGACGACGATCCGGAACTGCGGCATCAGCAGCGGGATGTCGATCGCGAAGACCCGCCGGATCGCGCTCAGGCCGTCCAGCTTGCCCGCGTCCAGCACGTCCTTCGGCAGGTTCTGCAAGCCGCCGAGGAAGATCAGGAAGCCCAGGTTGGAGATCCACGGGAAACCGACCAGCAAGATCCCGACGAGGGACAGGTGCGGGTCGCTGAACCAGGTCGGCTGCGGCAGCCCGGCCGCGC
>JBARNL010000881.1:0-2033 GCA_049802955.1 Candidatus Angelobacter sp. | reverse complement strand
ACCAACCCTTTCCCCTATGAGCATTGCGGATCCACGGAGAAACGTTTCTCCAGTTGCGCGATTCTGCCCTAAAATCAGTGCTTGTTCAGAGGCTCCTTAACGGTTTGGTAATTGCAAGCTCCGCGATTGCCACTTTCCGCATGATGCTAAAGCTTCAAATGCGGTTTACAGTTTTTTACAATTTACATGTTTAAAGTTCACTTTGATCGGTTAAAAGTTCTTACCGGAATAAGTTGCTACCGCCGCGTAAACAGGCATTCGAGGAGTAACGGCTTTCCGGCGAAACAAGATTTTCCCGCAACGATGAACCGGGTGATAGCAAGGTAAGATAAAGGAGGATGGCAATATTTCTCGGGTGAAAGAACTCGCATATCAGCAGGATGAGACGGCAATCAATGTCCTCGCGCCCCAGCATCTGCATTCGCGGCGGCATTATGAAATCGTGCTGCTGATTGTGGCCGCGATTGTATTCTTCGGCTGCATCATCTCTCCTCCAGCCTTGATGGACGATGTTGACGCCGTTCACGGGCAGATTGCGCGCAACATGGTCCAATCGGGCGATTGGGCGATCGCTCATCTGGACGGCGTGCCATACATGGAGAAGGCCCCGTTACCTTACTGGCTCATCGCCATTTGTTATCTCCTGATGGGCGTGCATGATTGGGTGGCGCGTATTCCCACCGCTCTGGCTGCGGTGCTGTTGTGCTTTGTCACCGCGCGCTACGGTGCGTGGGCCTTTGGACGCCGCGCCGGATTCTATGCCGGATTGGCGCTGGCAACTTCAATCGGTCTTTTTCTGTTTACCCGCATCCTTATTCCCGATGTAATGCTCACGCTTACGATCACGGTCTGTTTCATGGCGTTCCAGCGCGCCATGAATGAAGATGGAGAAGAACTCCACTCCCGCCGATGGCCCGCTTTGATCGGCGTTGCTCTGGGTTTGGGCGTGCTGTTGAAAGGGTTGCTCGCGCTGGTGGTTCCGGTAGGAGGCGTGCTGGTGTATCTGGCGACTACTCGCCAGCTTTTTTCTCGTGATACCTGGCGGCGGCTGCGCCCGTTCAGCACAATCCTGATCTTTATACTTATTGCCGCTCCCTGGCATGTTTTGGCGACTTTGCGCATGCCGCCTTATTTCAATTTCAGCATGCACAGCGGCCCCGGCGAATATCACGGTTTTTTCTGGTTCTATTTCTTCAATGAGCATTTGCTAAGGTTCTTGAACCTGCGCTACCCGCGGGACTACAACACCGTGCCGCGTCTGGTATTCTGGCTCCTGAACCTGCTCTGGCTTTTTCCCTGGAGCGCCTATCTGCCTGCGGCGGTCAGGCTCAGTTACAAGCCTGTGGACCGCGCCGGCCGCACGCGCCTGCTGGCGCTCTGCTGGGCCGGATTTCTGATGCTCTTTTTCACTTTCTCCACTACGCAGGAATACTATTCCATGCCGATATATCCGGCTTTGGCTCTCCTGCTTGGTTGCGCAATGGACGGCGAAGGTAAATTGATCGCCTTCGGCAGCAGAACCATCGCCCTGCTTTCGACTATTGCTGCTGCGGTGATTGCAGCCGTCTTGTTCGCGGTTCGCCATGTTCCCGCGACGGGCGATATTTCCAGCGCGCTGCAGCAACACCCTGAGTCTTACACGCTTTCGCTCGGACATATGGGCGACCTGACGTTACAGTCGTTCGCTTATTTGCGGGTTCCGCTCATCCTTGCCGGCGTGGCATTTCTGGTGGGCGCGGCAGGCGGCTGGTTGCGTGGCCGTAAAGCATTTATCGCGCTGGCAGCCATGATGGTTATATTCCTGCATGCCAGCCGGATGGCGCTGGTTGTCTTCGATCCGTATCTGTCTTCTCGCCCAATAGCGGATGCGCTGCTGCAAGCGCCACCTGGAAAATTGATCGTGGATGGCGCTTATTATGCCTTCTCTTCAGTATTGTTTTATTCGGATAAGGACGCTTTGCTGCTGAATGGGCGGATAAATAACCTGGAATATGGGTCTTACGCGCCCAATTCTCCCGCTGTTTTTATTGATG
>JBARNL010000880.1:0-15141 GCA_049802955.1 Candidatus Angelobacter sp. | reverse complement strand
AGGGATTGCCGTTTTTGTCGCGGCACAGAACGGCAGGAATCGAGAATCTCACCCCGCAAATGGATCGAACAATTCCTTCCCGCCGTATACTTCCTTTTAGCTCCCCCGGAGAAACCATGAATCTTGATCGACGTTGGACCAAGCTCCCAATTGCTTGTCTTTTTCTTAGCTTAACTCTTTCAGCCACAGCCGCCGCTTCCAGCATCACGTTCAAAATCACGCTGCCAGCTGCGCAGCAGCCTGGGCAACCTATGACGGGAAGATTGTTTGTGATCATCGCGCGGGCCAATGATCCCGAGCCGCGTTTGCAGGTAAGCTCATGGCGGTCACGCACGGAAATGATCGCGGTGGACGTACAGAACCTGCAACCCGGTCAGGCTGCCACGCTCGACGCTCTGACTCTTGGGTATCCCTTGAAATCAGTTCGGGAACTTCCCGCCGGCGACTATTACGTGCAGGCGCTCCTCAATGTTTATACGCGCTTCCAGCGGTCTGACGGGCACACCATCTGGGCGCACATGGACCAATGGGAAGGCCAGCAGTTCAATAAGTCGCCGGGAAACCTCTTCAGCGATGCCGGCCATTTCCATCTTGACCCGCTTACCGGATACGAGATCAGGCTGAACCTGGCCCACAAAATTCCCACCACGCTGCCGCCCGGCGATACCCAGTATGTAAAGCACATCAAAATCCAGAGCAAGCTGCTGACGCAGTTCTGGGGACAGCCTATCTATTTAGGCGCCACGGTGCTGCTGCCGGAAGGCTACGAATCCCATGCCAACGCGCACTATCCCGTGCTCTATGAGCAAGGACACTTTGACCTGCGCGCGCCGCTCGGCTTTGCCACAGAGCAATCCCCGGCTGACCTGCCGTTGCGGGAAGGACGCATCTCTGGGCCAGACTTGTACAATCGCTGGACCTCAAAGGGCTTTCCGCGCATGATCGTGGTCACCTTTCAGCACCCAACGGTCTTTTTTGACGATTCATATGCCGTGAACTCGGCCAACAACGGCCCTTATGGCGACGCTATCATGAACGAACTGATCCCTTATGTGGAGGAGCATTTCCGCATCATCCGGCAGCCGTATGCGCGAGTGCTTTCCGGCGGCTCAACCGGCGGATGGGAGTCGCTGGCGCTTCAGGTTTTTCATCCTGAATTCTTTGGCGGGACATGGACTTTCTATCCTGACCCGGTGGACTTCACTCGCTATGGAGTCGTAGATATTTATGGCGACGTCAATGCATTTCTCGCGCCGGGCTATGATCCGCCGATACCGGAACGGCCGATGTCCCGCACCGTTGAAGGGCAGACCGATGTGACCGTGCGGCAGATGAGCCAACTGGAAGAGGTGTTGGGCTCGCACGGGCGCTCCGGCCAGCAGTTTGAAGCCTGGGAAGCCGTATATGGCCCAGTGGGAGTGGATGGCTATCCCAAGCCGCTGTGGGACAAGACCACCGGCAAAATCGATCCCAGTGTCGCGGCATATATGCGCGAGCACGGCTACGATTTGAAAGATTATTTGCAGAATAACTGGCCGACGATCGGCCCCAAACTTGTGGGCAAGCTGCATCTCTACTGCGGCGACATGGACAACTTCTACCTGGACCTGGCGGTATATCGACTGGAAGATTTCCTCAAGCGCACCAATAATCCTCCGTATGGCGGATCATTTGAATATGGCCGCCCTATGAAGGGCCACGGCTGGACGCCGCTGAACCAGGCGGAACTTCTGCGGGTAATCGCCAACCACATCACGCTGAATGCGCCCAAGGGAGCGGATGGAAGCTGGAAGTATTAGGCAGGATTTTGCCGCATGAAAACGCTGAGGCAAAGCCTTAGCCCACAGGGAGGTTCACCGACGCGCAGTAGTCGCGCATGGTCTTAAATCACCTGCCAGCGATGTCTTCCAAACGATCCAACGTGTCCGGATACCGGCGCACTAGCAGCAGCAGCGTGGCTGCCTGGGGATTTGGTTTGGCGCGCCCCTGTTCCCATTTTTCCAGCGTGCGCTCATTGATATGGAGCTTGCGCGCGAACACCGGGCGGGAAACATTTAATCGCTCACGCGTCTCCCTAATAATCTTAGCGTTGACACGGGGAAGCCGCGCGGCCTTGACCTTGTAATTGCGTAGAGTGAGTTTTTCCTGGCGTTGCGCTCCCATGGCGGCTACGCCTTCCATCAATTCCGTAAAAATTTTGCGCCTTGCCATTCTCCTTACCTCCCTTACGTTCGTAGCTTTCGTGGTTTCTTCTGCGCGCGCGCTTTCAGTTCGGCTGCGATAGCGTCGCGTAGCGCGCTTTTCTCCGCCGCCGTCAGATCGTCTGCTTCGTCTTTTCCGTACAAGGTCATCAGCCAAATCTGCTGTTCTTTAGAAAAGTAGTAATAGATGATCCGCAGGCCACCTCGCCGTCCTTTACCCCTGCGCTGATCCGCCCAGCGCAGCTTGCGAAAGCCGCCCGTGCCGGGCATCGTGACCCCTAATGTTGGATTCTGTGCCAATAAATGTTGCAGACTTCGGTATTCCTCGTCCGCAAGATAGTCCCGCAGGTAACGGGTGAATGGCGGAGCCTCAAAGAATTCCATAGCGGTATACCGCCAGTAGCGTATATTGATAAGGTACGCTGGTAGCGTATAGAAGTCAAATCTGGCGACTTAGGGTCTTTACGCGATTGGAAAGCTAAACGAGCTTTGCCCGATAGAGAAACGAGCGAATTGCCTAAACCCCAACATCCTCATTCCACAGCTTTGGATTCTTGCGGATGAACTCTTCCATCATGCGGATGCATTTGTCGCTCTGCACTACTTCAAGCGCAACGCCGCGCGAGCGCAGAAGGTCCTCTTCGCCCATGAACGTCTTATTCTCGCCGATGATGACACGCGGAATCCCGTACAGCAGGATCGCCCCGGAGCACATGGGACATGGTGAGAGAGTGGTATAGAGAACGCATTCGCGATAGACGGTGGAGGACTGACGTCCGGCATTTTCTAGCGCGTCCATTTCTCCGTGCAGGATGCTGCTGCCTTTCTGCACGCGGCGGTTGTGCCCGCGTCCGATGATCTTATCGCCGTGAACAATGACCGAGCCGATGGGGATGCCGCCTTCCGCGAGTCCCTGCCGTGCTTCGTCGATCGCGGCCTGGAGAAATGGATCTTTAGAATTCATACCGGAAAACCTTACCACCGATTCTGGAGATTGCCAGAATCGCCGAAATTGCTAAAATTTTTCCCTCTTTATTGAATCGAAAGCACTTAAGGCTTACAGCCTAGATGCCGCTATATTAGAAAATTTAATAATCGGGAGTTGCTGGACTATTTGCGGTATTCTAGTGCTCAATTCAGCGGTTACCTTTGTGCTATGACCAGAGTAAGAACACAAAACGCTATCAGAAATGCGGACCCGAGACTCGCCGGCTTCTCGCTGGTGGAGATACTGGTAGTCGTGATGGTCATCATGATCATCGCGGCAATAGCAATTCCCAATCTGGTGCATGGCAAAATGCGCGCCAATGAAGCTGCGGCCGTCGCTTCGGTAAAAACCATTAATACCGCCGAATTCATGTACCACGACGCTTATCCGCAAGTGGGATATTCCAGCAATCTGGCAAAGCTTGGCAGCAATGGCACTTCCTGTGACCAGCCCAGCAGCACGAATGCCTGCCTGATTATGGATGAAGCGCTCACCAGCGGAATCAAGAACGGCTACGTGTTTGAGATCGTGGGTGACGGCAATACGCCGACCGTCGCATATACCGTGAACGCCTCGCCGGAATCGGGCGTCTCAGGCCGCTGCAGTGTCTCTTCCAACCAAAGTGGAGGTATCCGATTGTTCATCCCCGGTGCTCCTCTTCCCGGCGGGGGTAGGTCTGTGGGCGGCAGCGGCAGCGGGTGTGAGTAACTTATTGCGTCCTGCAACAACTGCCCTCTATTTCTGTAACTTTCCTACTGAGCTTTAATCTCCACGAAAACGCGCGTATTTTCCCAATCCAGGTTGAGATCAGCCGTACTCTCATCCTTTTTATTGAAAGAGATAGTGAACTGCTCAACGGATTGTGGCAGGGCCGACTTCTTCATATCCACGCGGGCCAGGTCCTGGCTTTCGTCATATTTGGTCCCCCACTGTCCGGTCTGCTTGTTGATGATGAGCTTCCACGTTCCTTCAGAAGGCAGGGTGTAAAGCGTGTATTTCCCCGCGGGCACTGTAGCGCCGCCAATGTTGAGATCAATTTCAGTATTCAGCGTTGTGGCCTCATTCGCGCCCGTCCGCCACACCTTGCCATAAGGCGCAAGCCACGTCATAGCTTGCATTGCTGTTACTTTGGTGCCAGGGGTATGTTGCGAAATAGGGCCTTTGACGGGGAGGGTTGTACTCCCTCACCTGCATATGCCAGTACCAAGCTGATAGTTGTAGATCCTTGTTCGACAGCCGGAAAAGATATAAAGAAGTTTGTCGGCAACTCAGGCATGAGTTGGGGCCTGCGCACCGCCGTTTGCTTGACCAATTCCGATTTGGTCTGACTTGTAGGAGTTCCCATTATTGTCTACGGCCGTGGTCCAATCTCCAGAATAGATCACGACGTCCCGGAACTTGTCAGCCTTATTAGTCACTGATGCCGAACAGAAAACTTTGTCTCCCCGCCGGACGCAGCTCTTCACCATAAATAGGTACTCATTCTGTTCCAATGAAACTGCCCCTGCCGGTCGACCAGTTGGACTTGGACTTCCACGTCCGCCACTTTGCCCTGTGCTTATTCCCGATGAAATGCCGCGTGAAAGCAAATCATCAATCGCCTTTGTCCGTGGCAGGTCTGCGGCAGAAACGGCGATTACCTTCGCGGTTGAGACATCCAATACTTTTGCTGGTTGACAAGCGAACGGTGCATTGTTACTCCACCTGTACGGCTGTGATATTGAACGTGCCCCATCTTGCGAAAGCGGTTCATAAAGAAGTTGACTCGCGAACGAGTGGTTCCAATCATTTCCGCGAGCACTTCCTGATTCGTACGAGGTATGGTGGCTCCATTCCGCTTCCGAGTAGAGCGAGAGTTAAAAGTGTGCGGGCCAAACGCTTTTCACTGGAGTTAAAAAGATGATCAACCAGGTCTGCCCGCATCAGCATACAACGTGACAGAAGAAAGGACCGGAAATGCTGGGCCAGCGATTTATCGGATGCAAGGGCCTGCACCATCTCATTACTTTCAACCCGGAGTAGCATACATGACAGGATGGCGATAGCATTGCAGGAACGAGCCGGCTGAGGCGTCGCGATAGACTCTTCACCGATGAAGTCACCCGCGCCATGCAAGGCAAGAGTAAGCCTCTTTTACATGGCTGGAAGTGACGCTAATCTTTACCCGTCCATTTTGGATATAGAAAATGCAATCCGCAGGACCGCCCTGTCTGAAAATACTCTCTCTTTCCGATACATTAACCCCGGTCTTACCATGGCCCGTCGTTAGAAATCCCGGAAAATGTTGGGGACTCATCTTGCTGACCGATACCAGAGTACTTGCCGGTAACATGGGCCACACCTCCTTGCAGCTACATGATTATTTTCTCTCGCTATCATGCAACTTCCTTGCAGTTGTCATTCTGGGCAAAAGATTACTCGGTGACTTTTGACTGACAGGAGTTCCATTTTGGAACCTTTGTTGACTTTTGTTGGGGTGATGTCCAAAATTGAACAGACACGATTCTATAGTAACAGACACGATTCTATAGTAAAGATACACTTTCGCTCCGCTGGGTTGATCTCTCCGGGCAGTGCGTGTACATCTTTCAACGCCGCATTTCGTCCCGGCAAGGAATCCACGGCAAGCAGCGCGGAGAACTTGGAACCGGGAAGGTGAATGCCATGGCAACTCGACCTAAGTTGACGCCGATATCTTTTCTGCAGCCTTTAGCGTGGAGGGAACCAAGTGAAGGTCAAAGTTCATTTCTAGTTCCTCAAATTGCCAGCCCCGCGTCGGCTGCGGAACGATGGGCAAGTTATGTACTTGGTGCATGCAGATCAGCAAAAGATCTAAAAACGATTGGAATATGGGCGCGCCAAGTGGCTGTCAGCTACACAACTTTGTGCGAGAGCTGCCGTTTGATTGAGGTGCAGCCGCGATATGCGCGCGACTTTACCAGGGTGCTTCGCATTATTCTGATGCCGACGTTCGATTTCAGCCAACTCACAACTTACCTGGACATCAGCGATAGGCGCACACTGCATGCCATTTTGCAGAAAGCAGGATTCGAGTACCCTGTACGGCTTCCGGGACTATTTCCAGTCGTCTCTTTCCTGGAGCATCAAAAATTCATTGCAGAACAAAACCCAGGCGTCAAAATAATTCGCGACATTTTTGCTGCATTATAACTAAACAACATCGCCAGGTAGTTTACGCGAGCGCAACAACTGTGGAGTCCCGTCACAAGGAGCGACATTTTATACGGAAGCGCGTCATAGATACGGGCGATGAAACATGGTCAATAACGTCCTAGGCGTTTCCGGTAAAAAATACCGGGTACAAACATTCGACAAATTTTCCAGCGAAATCTGCATTGCCTGGACAAATGTTCCAAAGTAAAGTCTCTCCGCAGCTACTTCGCAGATTTACAGCGGATTAGACTGTCTTGAGACTTGTGGAAAGTTCTTTCCAAGTGAGAAAAGCGGAGCTTTGTTCGCCATGCGAAGCTCGATTTCTAGTGAGAAGTTGAAAGAAGATTTTGGGAGAGCCTATGGTAGCTGCGAAGTACCTGATACCTGCAAATCGCACCAAGGCAGAACTTCTCCACGAGTATCTTGCAGCCGACGGCCCTGGGAAAGAGATTCTTTCTGTGCCGAGAAGGAAAGTTGATCTTCGGGCCGGATGATCCTGCAGATAGTATTTTCTTTGTTCAAAAGTGCGAGTGAAGATCAACATAGTTTCATCCTGGGGCAAAGAGGCAACGCTCGGTTTCCAGAGTAGGCGCCATTTTATTGGCAAGGAATGCCTCGCGCTTTTGAGCCGCCGCGGCCCGTTACCGCCATGGCCAGCGTGCCATGCACGTTGCTCAAGATCGAAAGGAAGCACATGATGCATGCGCTTGCAATGGATAAATCGCTCAGTGCTTTCAGACAATTCTCCTCAAGCGCTGTATGGAAATGCAAGCAGACCTGATCGACCATCTATTCAATTCCGGTGAAAGTGGCTGGCACGCACTCTTCTGCAACTATCGCAAAATTGAAAACGGAGTTGAAGCTGTCATAGAACATGTTAAGCAGGAAACTTTGGCAGAAATGGTCGGCACCAGTCGTTCACGGGTTTTTTTATGAGCCGATTCCGCAATATGGGGTATGTCGACCACAACAGCCGCGGCGATGGGGTGAAGGTCCATCGTTCACTGTTTAACGTGCTCCTGCAGGACTAGTCATGGATTTGCCCCTTTTATGTGGGGGCGCACAGGCAGATGAAACTTGAGAACAGAAGAACGCATAATGGGGGCAGATCAATGAATGATAATGTTGCACATTGTTGTGTGGGGGCTGACCGTTCGGGGACGCCAAAAAACTGGTTCGCGGTTTTTACTGTCCCAAGACATGAGAAACGTGTCGAGATACATCTGCATCTTCGAGGAATTGAAAACTTTCTTCCTCTTTTCCAGAAGCAGCGGCATTGGAAGGACGGGTCGAAAGGGATGCTGCAACTTCCGTTGTTTTCAAGCTATCTTTTTGTAAGGATCGGCCTGGGCGAACGTGTTCCCGTACTCAAAGTACCGGGTGTGATATCGATTGTGGGCGGAGGGACGCAGCCTTTGCCTGTGCCGGATTCTTATATCCATTTTCTCCGCGAAGGACTGGTCCTGGGAAAAATCGAACCTCATTCATTTCTGGCCGCCGGAACAAAGGTTCGTATTCGTTCCGGAGTGATGGCCGGTATGGAGGGCATACTCCTGCGAAAGAAAAACAACTTTCGCGTCGTGCTCACGCTGGAGATGATCATGAAGAGTGTGACGGTCGAAGTGGAAATGGAAGACATTGAGCCAGTCGGCCGTATTTCGCAGGATTCTGTCGTTCAACTTGCAGCCAGCGCTTGAACCAGCGAATCACACCAGCCCTCCAACCCGCCACAAAGACCCAACCCTTCGAAAAAGAGAGAAGACATAGAGAAGCAGAGGATCAATCTTCGCATCAGGGAAGTTAATGCGGGCAACTACGACGCAGCGTAACAGTCCTGAAGAGAAAAAACCTTCTCGCTATAAAACAGACTCCCACTGTGTATTGCGGTGTATTGCGAAAGATACCGATCCTCTGTGGTTCACACGACTTCCGGCTCGCAGAGTTTTCGTTGAAGAATTCTTCAACCAGGTCCTCTACCCAAGCCTTTCATCTCGTGAACAAAAGCCTACTGGAAAAGAGTGACAGAATGAAGATCCCGATGCATATGCTGGACCACAGCGAATTGCTGGAAAAAGGATTCCGATTAGCTTACTTGATTACACAGGACCGGCTAAGCAGTATCGAGATCGTTACCGGAGCACTTGAGAAACTCTCAGTGCAATGCCGCCGTGAAAAACGGAGATTCTACTGGCGCTACAACCGAGCCTGCCAGTCGATTCGCCGGATCACCCGGCAGGAACTGGATGCGTTTCAATGGTTGATCATGTTCGAGTCAGAACTATATGAAAGGGCACAGGAGCAGAGAGGCAGCCCTTTGTTGCGGGACATGGTCGTTCGCTATATCAAGCACCTGGTCCAGAGTACGATCTCCATGTCCTCTTTTTACGTGTGTGTCGGGATGAACCGGCTTCTTTACAGCTATTCAACATCGGAGACGCAAACGGCATTTGAACTTGCCACCGAACGGTTTCCGGGCGCGGATCAATACAGACGAGCCAAGAAGATGCTGGCCAGTCGTCTAAGAGAACGTTTCGGCGAACTGATAGAAACGGTCAAGACACGTCATGGAGAGCTCCGATTCAAAACCCTGGAAAACCAGAACCGCTGGGAGAATCTGGTAAAGGAATGTCTTGCGATGTTTTCTCCGTGGAGTACAGAAGGATGCTGCGAGCACTGTCGGTTTGAGGGGAGCGATCTTTCGCAAGGTGATCCTGAGCGGGTAAGGGCGGAGCGTGATATCCAGGAGATGATCTACTGTCACATGTTTATCGAGCCTATGTGCCGGGAGAATTTGTTGGCAGCCGTGGCTATTTCTTCTCCCGAAGCAAAACTGGCCCTGCCGATATTTGCGATGGTAGAAGACGAGGACGGCAACAGCGGCTTGGAGGGACGAGCCGGGCCAAAGCTTTCCCTGGAAGAAAGGGCCTTGATCGCAGAGAGAATGCACACATCACAGGTACGCCGGCAAGGCTTTCGCCCTGAGTCGGTGAGCGTTGTGGTAGATGGGTCGAGGCGTTCGCGTTTTAGCCTGACACGCGCAGGCGAGTTGCTTGTAGATCTCAGCGAGGGCGATAAGCTGATTGAAATCCATGGAGAAAGCGAGGGAAGCGAGCTTCTGTTGGGCACACATATGCTCACCTATGCCGAGCAAGAGGTCGGCTTCTCAAAGGCTGTTTTACCCCTCAAGCACGGCGAACTTGAACTCACGGTTTCACCCTGTTCCAATTGCGACAGCGAAGCCCGCGCGGTGTTGACATTTTCCTTTAAACGAAAATTTCAGGCGTCTTTGGGTACCTTGGCTCATGCCTGGATTCCTCTGAAAGTAAATGGTTAACTGCCAGGTTTTCAGCTAATTCAAAAAATCCGATACAGCCACGCATCCGCGGAGCAATTTAGTGCAAAACTTTCTGTGGCTGGTACTTCGGGAATTGGTGTAGCCGGGGTAAAGGCGGTTGGAATGCGCTGACGGCTTGTCTTTCCTCTCAGGAACTTTCCCGATCAAGCCGGCGTATAATCAACCCTAACTGAATTTTCTGTACGTAAACAATAACCCGATGCCATTCGGTTACGAAACTTAAGAGATAAGTAGAAGCCAAAGGCAATTTGGTTTCGGTTCGGCGGAGACGTTATTCCGATAGTGAACGTAAAGCGTTCTGTATTGGACAAAATCCAGCCAACATGCCGTTGCGAATCAATGGGGGCAAAATGAGTTTCATTCCACAGGATCTTCGTGTCAGTATTCGCGGCTTACTGAAATCTCCCGGATTCACAAGCGTAGCGATCATAACGCTGGCATTAGGAATTGGTGCCAATGCCATCGTTTTCAGCGTATTGAATGCGCTCATACTCCACCCGCTGAATCTGGCGAAATCAGAAAGCCTCTACCAACTAATGCGTGGCAAGGACAAGGCCGGCAATCAGTCCTATCCGGACTATATTGATCTGAGGGACGGGAACCGCAGCTTTGAAGAATTGATGGCATATGATGGCGCCATCGCCGGAATCGATACGGGAAAAGACCCATCCAGTGCCTGGGTCATGCTGGTCAGCGGAAACTACTTCGACGGACTACGTCTTCAGCCGCATGTTGGCCGCTTGTTTCATTCCTCCGATGAACACGGCGCGAACAGCGCGCCATACATCGTGCTTTCTCACGCCTATTGGCATAGCCATTTTCACGATGATCCGGGCGTAGTGGGCCGTGTCGTCCAGGTCAATAAATTTCCCTTCACCATTGTTGGTGTAGCACCGCCTGAGTTCCATGGAACTCTTGTGTTTTTCTTTCCCGATTTTTTCGTGCCGATAGTGAACCAGGAACAAGTCGAGGGAGAGAATCGCATGAATGACCGCAGTAAGCGTTCTGTGTTCGCGGTCATTGGACATGTGAACGACGGAGTCAGCCGGAAACAAGCGATTGCCGATCTGAATTCCATTGGCGCAGATCTGGAAAAAAGCTATCCCAAAGATGACACGGGGATGACCTTCAGTCTGGAACCACCAAGTCTTTATGGTGACCGGTTAGGCGCTCCCATGAGAGGTTTTCTAGCGGGCCTAATGATTCTAGCTGGGTTGATTCTGCTGGCTGTGTGCACGAATCTGGGTAGTCTTTTTGGAGCGCGCACCACGGAGCGTTCCCGTGAAGTTGCGCTGCGCCTCGCACTGGGATCAAACCGCAGGCGCATACTACGCCAGCTATTTACCGAGGCCATGTTGGTTTCACTCGTCGGGGGGACTATTGGCGTTTCAGCCAGCATGATGTTGGTGCATGCTTTGAGCTTATGGCAGCCATTCACGAAGTATCCTATTCATCTCCAGGTTAATCCCGACGCCAATGTCTATGGAATCTCGCTGCTGCTGACCGTGGTAAGCGGATTGATCTTTGGCGCAGTGCCATTGCGCCAGGTACTGCGAACGAACCCTTATGAGGTAATCAAGTCAGGGGTGGTCGGCAAGGTTGGGCGGAAGATCACCCTCCGCGACATGTTGCTCGTCGTGCAAGTTGCAATCTGTGCGGTGCTGATGACTTCTTCGCTGGTAGCGGTGAGAGGACTAGTGCGCTCGATGCACAGCAGTTTCGGATTCGAACCGCAGAACGCGACGCTGGCAGATGTAGATCTAAGTATGGCCGGATACCGCAGCTACCAGGCACCAGCCATGCAAAAACGCATGCTCACTGCGGTAGAGCAAATTCCGGGTGTAGAGTCTGTGGCTTTAGCCAATCCTGTGCCGCTATATGCAGGCTCAAGCACCAGCCTTATCTATTCCGATCAAACCGCGAACCTGGTCCAGGCAAATGCCGTGGCGCAAGCATATGTGTACAAGGTGTCACCGGAATACTTCCATGCGGCCGGAACTGCACTGCTGTCAGGAAGAAGTTTCACCTGGCATGACGACAAAGATATGCCGCGCGTGGCAGTCGTCAACGCGGAGTTCTCGAGCAAAGTTTTTGGCTCGCCAACAGGAGCTCTGGGCCAACATTACAAGATACCGGATGGAACGCGTATCGAGGTAGTGGGCGTTGTGGAACAGGGAAAATACAACAGCCTGGCTGAAGACCCCAAGCCCGCCATGTTTTTTCCTCTATTGCAATCACCATCCAATGAGACATGGATAGTGGTGCGTTCGGTGCGAGATTCGCAGCAAATGGGAGCGGCGATCAGGAGCACACTGCGTGATCTGGATAGCGCATTGCCAGTTTACATTCAGACCTGGGTCAAGGAACTGGATCATCCTCTGTTTGCGCCACGGATGGCGACATATTCTCTCGGCGTGCTCGGCTTGATTGCGGCCATGCTGTGCATCACGGGTATTTTTGGAACGGCTGCTTATACGGTGAGCAAGCAACTGCGGCAGATCGGAATCCGTATGGCTCTTGGCGCTCAACGCAAACAGGTGTTGCACACCGCTCTGGGACGGGCAGTCAAGCTGCTGGCATTAGGATCGCTGGCAGGACTGATTCTGGGAATCATGGCCAGCCGCGTTTTGGCTTTTATTGTGTATAAGGCAACTCCACGAGATCCGATAGTGTTAGTGGGTGTTGTTATTTCGATGACATTGCTGGGATTGCTGGCTACGTGGATTCCCGCACAGCGCGCGTTGGCGGTTGATCCTTTGATTCTGCTGCGAGAAGAGTAAGAAGGACAGGATCTCCGTTAAGCTTTTGCCTGATAGATAGGCCGCGTACTACCTCAAGCTTCATCAAAAGCTATGAAGCTCCAAAACCAGATCGCATTCATTATTTAAGCTGCAAGCGCGGGAGCAGCCGGTGAACTCTCCAACCGGTTTAGGACACAGCGACAGATTTGGCAGTTTCTTCGAACAAATATTTCACCAACCGCTCGATCGTTGGGCAATCGATCAGAATAGTTGCTGGAAGGGTTACGCCGAAGGAGCGGCCCAGAGCGTTCAGCAGATCTACTGTCAAAAGTGAATCCACGCCAAGCACCTCAAAGTGGACATCCACCCGTACCGGTTCTGACCCATTCATTCCTGTAACGCTCCGTACCAATTCCACCACATGCTCCAGAAGCGCGGCCTGGCGTTGATCATCTGGCAGGTCACGTAACCTGCCGAATCCATTTCCATTCGAGGTGATTCTTTCTGTGGAGGAGGGCACGCGTCTTTTCTGGATATCTACTAGTTCGGCCATCAGCGACAGATGGAGAGATTCAGCTGAGCGCTTCTTCAGAACATCGACATCCAAAGGGGCTGCTAGGGCCTGTGCGCTACTGTTATTCAATAGCTGGCCGAGCATCTCAACGCCTTCTGCGGGTTCAATGGCCAGAAGACCCCAGCGCTGATAGAGATCGTGAATCACCTGAGAACTCATGCCATCTCCCTTCCACGGTCCCCAGTTAATGGTTAAAGCTGGAAGCCCCTGTATTCGCCTGTATTGAACGAGGGCGTCAGCGTATGCATTTCCGGCTGCGTATGCTGCTTGCCCCGGATTCCCAAGCACGGCACTAATAGAAGAGAAGACCACCCAGAAATCGAGCGGCCGATCCAGGGTTAGAGTATGGAGGTTCCAGCTCCCGTATGCTTTCGGTGCCTGTACTCGGGCAAAGCTTGGCCATTCGAGTTTTGAAAGCAGAGTGTCTTCGAGGACTCCGGCAGCATGCATTACGCCGCGTAGTGCGGGCATGGTGCGGTCGACCAGAGCAAGCGCATCAGCCAATTCTGTGATCACCGAAACATCAGCTTGTAAAGGAAGCACCTGAACGCCGCGGCTCCTCAGCTCTTGCACCCAGCGAGAGCCATTATCATCTGGCAAATGGCGTCCTAATAGTGCGAGGTGGCGGGCGCCTGAGGCCACGAGCCATTCAGCTACCTTGCGGCCGATTGCTCCGAATCCTCCAGTAATCAAGTAACTGGCATCATTGCGGGCGCGGAACTTTCGAGTTGTTATCTTTAAGGGATTTAACCTCGGCACTAGTCGCTTCGCAGTGCGATATGCGACTTGTGTTTCTCCATCCTGCGCAGACAGCTCATCGAATATTTGCGCTGCATCTTCATGGCTGGCATGAGGGTCCAAATCAATCAAGCCACCGAATAGTGCAGAGTGCTCGCTCGCGAATACGCGGCCAAAGCCCCACAGCATTGCCTGGCCGATTGCGCCCAATCTGCTCTCTCGTTGCGTGCGTTGCGCACCGCGCGTAACCACCCACACTGGCGGACAATCAACATTGCTTATCATTACCCTGGCCAGGCTCAATAAGCCAACGCAGGCAGAACTCTCATCCTCAATCAAACCTTCAGTAGGCGGTTTGTTCTCAGAATCCAATCCCCAGAGATAGATGATGCCTTGCCACGATGTTCCCCAATCGGCATGGAGTTGAGCGAGCTGCCGATTGAATGCAGGTTGATCGTCCTCACTCAAACGCAAGTAATGGCCGTTTTTTGCGTGTTCCTGGGCCTTGAGCACGACCGCCACATCCTGTCCGCGACCGCGCAGCAGCTCTGCCAGCGAGGCGCCAGTCGCCCCTTCATCGGCAAGAATCAGCCAACGCCCTTGTTCTACTGGTGGCGAGGCTGCCAACGGAGCGTCAGACCACACGATGTGACGCAAGGAACTATCCCAACTCTTATGCGAGCGGGGCAGAAGATCATCTGAGGAAAGATGCCGCAAATGAAATTTTGTGATAGAAAACACCGGCTTTCCGGATTGATCAAAGACGGACACTTTGAAGACAATGTTTCGCTCGTCTAAATTGACCGGGGAGATGCGGCAATACATATCTCCTTTTACGGCTTCTGTGACGCGGTCTGCAGCCAATCGAAAACCGGAAATGGCAGCGGGAACCAGAACGCCTGTGCCTTTTATATTCAACACGCGGTTGGCCATCCTGCTGGTTACCTGAAGGCAGGAATCAATAAGACCAGGATGCAAGCCATGCCATGCGCCATTCAATATTGACAGAGGCTGTCGGAGTAGAGCTATTGCTTTATTTTTGCCGAACCACACGCATTCCAACCAGCGGAAAGTCGGGCCCAATACATAGCCGTTTTCTGCTTGAAGCGCATAAAAGTCGTCACCAGAAACCTGCTCGGCTGAAGGATCGATTCCATGAAGTTCTGCATGACCATTGGAGAAGAGCGTCTCTCCTCGTTCCTGTTGGTCCTGATTCTCTGAGGCGAGGATGTGACCTGTCATATGCACGTGCCAGTCAGGATCACCTTGATCTGGCCGCCCAATGCTGGAGATTTGGAAGTCATGTCCTTTTTCGCAGGGAGTAAGCACCAAATGCGAAACACGTGCATCTGCCGCATCGTCCAGCATCA
>JBARNL010000879.1:0-2488 GCA_049802955.1 Candidatus Angelobacter sp. | reverse complement strand
TTTGAGCACGAAAATGACGGGGGCGGTCTGCATTATTCAAGGGTTAAGTCACATCAAGTTTTGTTTACGGGTGACGAGCGGTACTAACTTGCTGCAACTTTTATGCGTCTAACCACGTATCAGCCATTAAGGCTATTGCACAGTTTACGAATTCATCCGGAGTGGTTTCACGCACTGCTCCAGAATTTTTCTGCCTGGGATGAATCTCATCTACGCTTTTGGCCTCGGGCGGCCTTCGCGTTACGGTACGGCGATTCCCATATTACGGGTCATCTGCAGGGCTGCGATACGGAACTCGCCGGAATCAGAAGCGAAAGACGCCTTGCCGCCGGAAAAAGCCGCAACCTGCTCCAGCAGCGCCCGTTCTGACGCGCCTTCGGCATTCAACCCGATGCAGTCTACGCGCACGCCGCTTACCTGGCTGCGGAACGTGAGGCTATCTGAGGTGGTCTGGCCGCTGCGTCCATCGGAAATCACCAGCAGAACGCGGTTGCTGTTCTTGCCGATCCGCTTCAAGTGTCCAGCGGCAAAAGCGATTCCAGAGAGCAGCGCCTTACCCTGCTTAGGATGTATCTGGCCGATGGCTTCTTCCAGGAGCGTATCGTCGGCCGTGAGGTCCTGCTCAAAATCGAGCTGGTCACTAAAGACCAGAATGCAGGCTTCATCATTGACCCGCAAATTTCTTACGATGTCCTTTAACGTGGCGATAATCGCAGGCCGGTTCTGGCTGGTGAGCAGCGATGTTTCAATCAGAATGCCCAGTGACACAGCTTCAGAGGGCGCAGCTATACCTTTAGGATGGGTGGCAGGATTAGGCGCGGCTGCGGTTTCAGCCCGAGACGGCTCATGCAAGGTATCTTCAAATCCGAAAGAGTCTTTTTTCTTTCCCGAAGACTTCTCTCGATTGGACGCTTCCATCGTCCGAGTAGGATTTTCGGTGTGCGTGGTGGGACTTGCAGTATTGGCGGCAACAGAAGAATTGCCGGTCGAGCGAGGATTGGGAGCGCTTGAAGCTGCCACGGTGTTAGGGGAAGGCTTACCGGTATCTTGATTGGGCGGCGCGTCCAACGCCGCGGCGCTGGCCTGATAGCGCTGCCAGCCCTCAGCTTTTCCGCCATCTTTTACATAACTTTGCCAAGCGTAATTGTTGATCTCCTGCCCCTGCGGCGTTCCTGCCGTCAGATTGGCGGCACGCGCCAGATACCAGTAGCCGCGATATTGGTCGCGATTTTTGCCATTCAACAGCGCCAGCCCCATGCCATAAACCAACTGCGCATTATTGGGATCACTGGCCACGGCCTGCTCCAAGGCCATGCGCGCCTGCGGGTAATCTTCAATCGCCAGATAACTCAGACCAACCGCGCCATTCAGCATCATTGCGACTTGCTGCTTGAGCATCTGAAAGTTTCTATCCAGCATGCCTTCAGGCTTGCTCAACTGATTGAGGCTGCTCATGGCCGAATTCAATTGTGCCAGCCGGGTGGCAGTAGCGCCTTTTTCGCGCGGCGCGGACGACATGTCCTGGTTGAGCACCGCCACCGCGATCGGATTGCCGGGCGAGACGGCGAGCAATTCTTTAGCCCGTTGCGCGCTCTGCGATTGATGCCCTAAACGAAAATGGTCCCAGACAAGAAATTCCAGAGCGTCGGTTTTCAATTTGCTGCCGCCGGCCATTGCCACATATCGATCCATGGCAGTGATGCGCTCAGAGATAGTCGATTGCTTGATGGCGTCGGCATAGGCGCTAATGCTGCTGCCGGCAGGTTGGGCTTGCGCAGCACAAACTCCGGCAAGGCCGAGGATCAGAATGAACGATAGCCCAAACGAGACCCCCATCGGCAATTTCAGCCACTCTGAAAAAGCAGAGTTGCGTCCGGAATTTGGAGCCTTCAACATGGGTCCCTCAGGGATGGTGGTTATATACTGCCTTGGATGCGCAAGGCTGTGCTGCTGCTGGCCGGAAACTCACCTTAGACAAGGGACTAGGTAGAGAAAATGCGCTCTCCAAAAAAGAAAAGGGCAGAGAGTGCTCCTGCCCTTTCAAAATAAGATCAAGACGAGCTGTTTAGGCGTTGCTTAATACGCGCTCACGCGTCTCCGCGTCCTGCCGCTCTTCCAGGCGCGAACCCGGAAGCGCAACCTCCAGCACTTCTTCTATCATGCTGCAGAAATGCAAGTTAACGCCTTCAAGCTGTTCCGGAGTGAGATCTTCTTCCACGTTCATACGATTGTCCGCGGGGAAGAGAATGTCCTTCACGCCTGCTCGCTTCGCGGCCAGAAACTTTTCCTTGACTCCGCCGATGGGCAAAACATTTCCGCTCAGAGTTAATTCACCGGTCATGCCGGTCAGCGGACGCACCGGCGTGTCTTTGAGCAGAGAAACCAGCGCCGTGGCCATCGTTACTCCGGCTGAGGGACCATCTTTCGGGATGGCGCCCGCAGGCACGTGGATATGAATGTCATGGTCCTTGAAAAACTCTTCCGGGAT
>JBARNL010000878.1:0-7367 GCA_049802955.1 Candidatus Angelobacter sp. | reverse complement strand
GAGTTACACCAAGTGGGGAGGATTTATTGACGATGTGGATAAATTCGATCCATTATTTTTCAATATCGCTCCCAGAGAAGCCGCGCTGATCGATCCGCAAGAGCGCTTGTTCCTTCAGACCGTATGGGAAACCATTGAAGATGCCGGATACACGAAGGCCGCCATCTCAGCAAACCGCGTAGGCGTCTATGTCGGCGTCATGTGGGGGCAATATGAACTTTTTGCGGTTGACTCGATCCTAAGGGGCGAGCCGTTTATTCCCAGTTCATCGTTCGCCTCCATTGCAAACCGGGTCTCTTATTTTTTTGACTTTCACGGCCCCAGCATTGCCCTCGATACCATGTGCTCTTCTTCCCTCACTGCAATTCATCTGGCGTGCGGCGAGCTTCGCAGAGGAGAGAGCGATGTTGCCATTGCCGGCGGAGTGAACGTCAGCATCCATCCCAGTAAATATCTGGGATTGAGCCAGGGAAAATTTGGCGCGTCTGACGGCAGATGCCGGAGCTTTGGGCAGGGAGGAGATGGCTATGTCCCGGGTGAAGGCGTCGGGGCTGTCCTGCTCAAGCCGCTGGATAAGGCTGTTCGCGATGGCGATCAGATTTACGCGGTGGTCAAATCGAGTGCGTTGAATCATGGTGGAAAAACCAACGGCTATACGGTTCCCAATCCTAATTCCCAGGGGGACTTAGTTCTCGATGCGCTCAAAAAAGCCAACATTCATCCGGGAACGCTGGGCTACCTGGAGACTCACGGAACCGGCACCTCGCTGGGCGATCCCATTGAGATTACGGGACTCATCAAGGCGTTTGAAGGCACGGTGGAAAAGCAATTCTGTCCTATCGGTTCAGTCAAATCGAATATCGGCCATCTTGAGTCGGCGGCTGGGATCGCAGCCGTTACCAAGGCGTTGCTGCAGATCAAGCATAAGCAGCTGGTTCCATCTCTCCATGCCGTTCCTCCTAATCCGAACATCAATTTTCAGGACTCACCGTTTTATGTTCAGACCGAACTCGCAGAATGGAAATACTCGGCTGCGCATCCCCGCCGCGTGGGCGTGAGTTCCTTCGGCGCTGGAGGATCGAATGCGCACTTGATCCTGGAGGAGTATGCCAAGTTACGGGAATCTAATAGTGCATGGCCGGGAATCCAGCGCGAAGCCTTCATTCTGTCGGCCAAGGATTGGAATGCGCTGGTTCGCTATGCCGAAAAAATCAACAGATTCCTGAGCGAGATCTCCGGCGTTTCGTTGGCCGACACTGCACACACGTTACAGGTCGGCCGCACTCCTATGGATACACGGCTGGTGGTGATAGCGTCTACCGTCGAAGAACTCGTGAAGAAATTGGGCCAGTGGGTGGCTCTGCGAAAAAGCAACAACGGTCTTCATTCTGAAGTAGGTATCACTGAACTGGAAAATGTTTTTTCCGGAAATGTCAGAGAGGTTCAGTACAACGCAGGCGATCTCATTGAAGGACGGGCAGGAAAGATTTTTATTAACGATCTCCTGACAAACAAAGAGCTGGAAAAACTGGCCAGACTGTGGGTTTTAGGTGCGACAGTGGATTGGTCTCTTCTGTGTCGCGATGCAACTCCGAGAAGGATCTCGCTCCCGACCTATCCTTTTGCCAAAGAGCGGTGCTGGATAAAGATAAATCAGCAGCTTTCTGTTCCCGGCGTTGTCCAAAAGCGCACGTTGGATTCGGGGAAAGCTGCAATCCGCGATCATCGAGAAGAAAAGCAAAGAGCGTATTACGTCGGTCAGTGGATATTGCGGCCCATCACGGCACGAGAGGAAAGACCAGCGAGTGGCCCGGTTCTGGTGCTGGATGCCTCAGATGAACTGTTTCTCAGAATGAAGGAACAGCTGGAGAACGAGTTCAGTGCTGAAGCTATTGTTCTGGTCAAGCCGGGAAATTCATTTCAGGAGATCGGGCCGAACATTTACACCATCAACGTTGAACAAGAAGAGCAGTTCCATGAACTCATGGAAACGCTTAAGAGCAAAGCGCTTCTGCCTCGCGTGGTTGTCCACCACTGCTCCGATGTGTGCGATTTTGAGAACACGGGAAAAACAGGCGACCACTTGAAGAATGGCGTTTATGAGCTTCTGTATCTGAGCAAAGCCCTGATGAAGGGAAAGCATCGGGCTCAGCTGAATTTTCTGGCGGTCTTCTCCAGTGGTCCAGGAGTGACAGCTCCATTAAGCGCCGCTCTCGGTGGTTTCCTGAAATCTCTTGTGCTGGAAAACCCAAGCTGCACTGCAAAAGTCATAGAGATTGAAAGCGAACCAGGAGCAGATGGAGCATCAGCTCTCTTAGAGAAAGCCGGTCTTATCTGGAGCGAGCTCGGCGAAAAAGATTGGATGACCCAGGAGGTTCGCTATCGCGGCCAGCTGCATGGCGATGAGAGAAAGTGTGAGCGGTACGTCAGCGAATTAGTAAAACATACGCGGCTGGAAACAAGATCGTCTGCGCTGCCATTGAAGGAGAATGGTATTTACCTCATCACAGGTGGCCTGGGCGGCCTTGGACTTATTTTCGCGGAGTACCTGGCGAAGAATTTCAAAGCAAGGTTAGTGTTGCTCGGGCGTTCCGCTCCCAACGAAAGACAGCAGGAAAAGTTAGAGCAGCTCAGGGCTTACGGCGCTGAGACACTGGTCCTTCAGGTCGATGTCTCCAATCTGGAGGATGTGAAGAGGGCCGTCCGCGAATCGAAAGCACGGTTCTCCGAAATCAATGGAGTTATTCATGCTGCCGGCGTGAACCGTGATTCTTTCATTCTGAATAAGACCAGAGAAGAGATGGAGTCGGTGCTCGCTCCCAAGGTTCAGGGGACTATCAACCTAGATCTGGCGACCAGCGGTGAGAATCTGGATTTCTTTGTCCTTTTTTCCTCGATTGCAGGCGTGCTAGGCAATCTTGGGCAGAGCGATTATGCCTATGCGAACCACTTCCTGGACTTCTTTGCAGAAAATAGGGAAAGCCTGAGGAAAGCACACAGACGGTGCGGCCAGACTCTATCAGTGAATTGGCCGCTCTGGGAGGAAGGAGGCATGAGTGTCTCCCCGGAGCAGGTCGCGGTGATGGAAAGACAAACCGGGATATCTCCTTTACCTACGGAAGAGGGGATCAGATGCTGGGAAGAACTTCTGCGATCCGAAGCATTGCAGGGTGTTGCGCTTTATGGAACTCCCTCCAGAATGGCCGCGTTCATCGCGCAGAAGTCTGTGCAGTCCTGTGAAAACGTAACAACGCCGTCAAGCGCGGTTGATTCTGCGGCTCTCTTCACCAAGACAGAAGAATATTTGAAAACTTTGATTGGCGAAGAAATCAAATTGGCTCCCGAGCGGATTGGTTCATCGGACCGTCTCGAATCTTTTGGCATTGACTCGGTCATGATCCATCACCTGAATCTTAATCTGGAAAAACAGCTTGGTCCTTTGCCGAAGACCTTGCTTTACCAGCATGAGACCGTGCAGGAACTCGCACAATTTCTGATGAAGGAAGCACGGCAGGAGCTAGTTGCGTTGTTTGGCCTGGCTGGTATTCCCAGCGAACTGGCGAGCGCGCCTGTAGCAACGGAAGAATCAACGGTGCGAGATGGGCCGCCGGTGCTTCATGACAAAAAAGACACTGAGCTGATCGCAGTTATCGGCATGCATGGGTATTATCCTCACTCTGCGACTCTGGCCGAGTATTGGGAAAATCTGAAA
Source organism: Candidatus Angelobacter sp. (assembly GCA_049802955.1). Taxonomy (GTDB): domain Bacteria; phylum Acidobacteriota; class Terriglobia; order Terriglobales; family Acidobacteriaceae; genus Angelobacter. The sequence continues at coordinate 3,655 of JBARNL010000878.1, read as the reverse complement.
CACGCGAAAGACCTGATCGATCTGGTGCCTCCGGACAGATGGAATTACGAACAATTCTATGATCCCGATCCTGCGGCGGCAGCGGACGGGAAAATCTATTGCAAATGGGGTGGCTTCCTGGAGGACTATGACAAGTTCGACGCGCAGTTCTTCAAGATTTCTGCTGAAGAAGCCAGGGCCATCGATCCACAGGAGCGTCTATTCCTGCAATCGGTTTGGGCAGCCATGGAAGACGCTGGCTACACCAGGGAAAGCCTGAAAAGAGGTTGCCCCAAGGCAAAAAGTGCGGATGTTGGTGTCTTCGTCGGTGTCACTACAAACTCGTATCATTTGTGGGGACCCGAAGAAAGGAGCCGCGGCAATAACATAGTTCCTGCGTCCCTACCCTGGTCCATCGCCAATCGCGTCTCTTATTTCTTTGACTTCAGTGGCCCCAGCCTTCCGGTGGACACAGCGTGTTCCTCTTCTTTGGTCGCTGTCCACCTTGCTTGCGAAAGCCTTAAAAATCGAGAATGCCAGATTGCCATCGCCGGCGGAGTGAACCTGTATTTGCATCCGTCAAAGTATCAGTCGTTGTGCCAGAGGCGGATGCTATCTCTTGACGGAAAATGCCACAGCTATGGTGCTGGAAATGACGGCTTCGTCCCCGGTGAGGGAGTTGGAACCCTGGTGCTTAAGCCGCTGAGCAAAGCCATCGAACATCAGGACCATATTTATGCGGTCATCCCTGCAAGCGCCTTCGATCACAGTGGACGTTCGAATGGTTATTCCGCTCCCAACCCGAATGCGCAGGCGAATCTGATCAGCCGCACATTTCAAAAGGCGCACATTCATCCTGAGACGATCAGTTATGTTGAGGGGCATGGTACGGGTACTCAATTGGGTGACGGAATTGAAATCGCCGCATTGACTCAGGCCTTTCAAACACAGACGACGCGGAAACAGTTTTGTCCGATCGGCTCTGTCAAAGGCAATGTTGGGCATTCAGAATCAGCTGCAGGGATTGGCAGCATGGCAAAGGTGATTCTGCAATTGAAGCACCAGCAACTGGTGCCTTCGATCCATTCAGAAGAAGCCAATCCCAACATGGACCTTGAGGGCTCGCCCTTTTATCTGCAACACGGATTGTCAGATTGGAAGTCTCCTTCTGCTGAGCCGCGCCGCGCATTAGTAAATTCCTTTGGCGCCGGAGGAGTGAATGCATGCGTGCTTCTTCAGGAATTTCAGGAGAATAGTTCTGCTGACCTTGATCGAATCCAAGGTCCTTATCTGTTTACGCTTTCTGCGAAAAATGAAGAACGCCTTCGCGAATATGCCGGCCGTCTGCTTACCCATTTGCGCGGTGAACAGGCGATTGATCTTGCCGGGCTGTGTTATACGCTCCAAACCGGCCGGGAAGCGATGGAAGAAAGATTGGCAGTTGTCATTACGGAAGTAGATGAGCTCATCATTCATCTGGATGAGTGGAGCAAACTGGGATCATCGCCCGCCGTCTATCACAGCCACGCCGACCGGAATCAGAAGCGCACAAAAATGGCAAAAACTGCAGATCAAGGCCTGAGCGAGATTGCTTCTCATTGGGTTGCGGGCCGGGATGTAGATTGGGATAGCCTTTATTCAGCCGGTAAGCCTTGCCGGATCAGTCTGCCGACTTATCCTTTTGCCCGCGAAAGATATTGGGTTTCAAGCACTCAGGAGGCAGGACAACGCGCCACCAACGCTCAACTGCATCCTTTGATTTCCTACAACTCTTCCACTTTGAAAGAGGTGAGCTTCAGTTCATCACTCTCAGACAAGGCATTTTATGCTGTCGATCACAAAGTAAATGAGGAAGGAATATTTCCGGGCGCGGGCTTACTGGAATTGGCATGCATCGCCGGAAGCATTGCCGCTGAACGCAGGGTGCGTAAGATCAAAGACATTGTATGGGTCCATCCTGTTCGCTTTGGCAAGGGCGCACAAACCGTCCGCACATCTTTAAAAAATGTTCAAGACATAGTTGAGTACGTCATTTCATCGTTCGATGATGAGAATGAAGCGATCATCCATTCGGAAGGGAAGCTGATTTTCAACAGCGCCTCGTCTGCTCCGGCCGGTGCCGAGGACCGCATTGCGATTGAAGAACTGAAAGCCCGCTGTGCATCGTCTGAAGACGGGACTTCTTTTTACAGGAAGTTCGGCAAACATGGCCTGAATTATGGTTCCAGTTTCCAAACAATACAGGAAATCTACATCAATGATTCATACGCGCTGGCAAAGCTAAAGGTGCCGGACTCGTTAAAGCCTGATTTTGGCCAGTTTCTTCTTCATCCCAGCATCATCGATGGGGCTTTGCAGACGGCCGCGGGGCTAGTTCGCGGCCTAGAATCGGGTGTAGCTCATCTACCGTACGCGCTCGACGAGGTGGATATCCTGCATCCCGTCCGTCAGGCCTGCTATGCGTACGCACAACTCACTAACTCAGGCGAACAGAATCATACAGGCGTAAAAAAATTCAATATTCGGCTTCTGAATGAAAGCGGAGATGTCTTGATTCACTTCAGAAATCTGTTTGCGAGAGCGCTTCCTGCACTGCAAGTGAAACCCCGGTCCATACAGACTGACCCAGTCACCGGGGATAACGAGCAACACCAGATGCTGTAGCTTCGTCGGAGCAGAGAGACACCCCTACGTGAAAAACATCACCGCGCTTTTGGCCGTCACTCAAACACTTACACATGCGTAATTGTTATCAGCAGTTAGAAAGTAGAGTCGATCACAGGTGTTCGAAAACCAACAGATGAATGAATGCCATACATCGGGGCACAACGGATTTGTCCCTCAGATCGTGGTGTTAAAGACGTGCCATGAATTCATGAAGAACTATAGCTATCTGATCGTGGATACTGGCAGCCGGCAGGCAGTCATTGTCGATCCCGCCTGGGAAATGGAAAAGATTGATGCGGGATTAGTGGCCACGCAGGCCAGGTTGTGTGGCGTTCTGATTACTCACGCCCATCCTGATCATATCGATCTAGCCGAGCCGATCGCAGAAAAATACAAGTGCCCAATCTGGATGTCGAAGGAAGAAATAGCGATTTCCGGGTTTCGTGCGGGGCAACTGACGGGAATAGATGCAGTCCCGTGGGCGATCGGACAAATATTGATCGAGCCTATCTTGACGCCCGGGCACACCGCGGGCTCCCTGTGCTACCTCATTGCGGATAATTTATTCACAGGAGATGTCCTCTTCGCGGAGGGATGCGGCATCTGTCGCGACATTCCGGCGGCACACGCCATGTTTGCCAGTCTTGAGACGTTGAAAAGACGGCTCAGGCCGGAGACATGCATCTTTCCCGGCCATTCGTACGGTAAACCGCCAGGCCAAAGATTCTCCCAAATCTTGAAGCATAACCTTTACCTTCAGTTTCTCGACAAAGAATCTTTCGCGGCCTTTCGCTTAAGAAGCGGGCAGAACCTGGCGAAAATGTTCAATTTCAGTTGAGCACCTGCAGTACCGAATCTAACACCAGAGGAAATCTATGAATTTAGTTGGAATTGAAGCCATCCATTGTTTTGCGGGTAGCGCTTACGTGAATGTGGAGAAGCTAGCGGTACACCGCAAGTTGGTCCCAATCCGCTTCCGGAATCTGCTGATGAAGGAGAAGACTGTTGC
>JBARNL010000877.1:0-3123 GCA_049802955.1 Candidatus Angelobacter sp. | reverse complement strand
ACGCAATCGCAAGTGGCAGTGGCAAAACCTAAAAGCAGATCAGCGAAATCCGGCGGACCGCACAGAATTTCCCCCCACGAATCCGGGGGGCCAAAGAAGTCAAGGAAGGGATCGCTGTTCGCGAGTTCAATAGCATTTCGTCTGCATTGCGTGTATGAAGACAGAGCGCTGCGGAAAGATCCCAAGACGGATCCGACGGAAGAGCTGAAAGCGCTTAAAGGTTTAGCCGCAGGGGCTGAGACTTTGTTGAGAGCCTGCGGATTTGGCGTCTTGCTAGCCGGCTTTGCCGCGACCGAAATAAACCGTCCCGTAGCTGAACTATAGAGCCGCGCGGCATTCTCCAAGCCACTTTCGGTATCGAGCTGCTTAGCCTGGAACTTCAGGAGGCTGTCTTTCGTTGCTGTGATCGCCCTCTGGCCGCCTTGGGGATAGTAATCCGACTCAAATTGCTTCACGCCGGTGGAATTGGTCATCGCCCTAACGGAACCAGCCTCGTCCGTCACAATGTGGTAAACGGCGCCCGCCGTGTCGTCGCGATAGCCCACTGGCTGTCCATTGAAGTGAACGAATTCATCGGTGTAAACGCCTGCGCTGGTGCTGCGGCCAAACAACGAATGCTTACAACTAGCCGCAGAAAACCAATAAAAATCATTCGTGCCTTTTTTTACGCGGGCATTTGTGCCATCAAAAGTGTAACTGGTGCCAGCCGCGGTTTTGGGACGGTTTTCCGCGTCCCATGTATATGCCTTGCTGCCATCGCTGAGGAGATTGCCGGCAGCATCATACGTAAATCCGACAATCTGATTGCTGTTATTCACGCTCACATTCAAGCTCTGCGCAGTGCATTTTGTCACACCCATGGTGAGCAGGTTGCCATAGCGGTCATAGCCGTAGCTGTTGCCCCAGCAATCCGTTCCGGTCGTGGCCTGGCTCTGAGCGGTGGCCATGCGGTTCAGGTTGTCATACGTGAAGCTCTGGCTACGGCCGGTGTTGACGTTGTTGGTAATGGATGCGATATTGCCGTTATTCGAGCCACCGCCAAGATCGTAATTATAGGCATGGTCCAGGGCCGTACCACCGCTGGATGTTGCCCTATGCGTGGCGACCTGGAGCCGGTTGTTGTAAGTGTAAGTTTCCGTGATTCCGGCAAATCCGCCGCTCACCTGGCCTCGAACAGCACTGGCAAGTTGACCATGAGGGGCATACGTTGCCGCAGTTACATAGTTAGTGGAGCTGGTGCTGTCCACCACAGAAACTGTTTGCTGTGCATTGTTGTATGTGTAGGCCACAACACGGCCGCTGGGGTAGGTGATGGAAGCCGTGGACCCGTCGACGTTGTACGTATATGACGTATTATCAGTGACGGTTCCAATGGTTCGGCGCTCGGTAACAATATGCCCCACAGGGTCATAACTCCAGGCTGTAATTCCAGATGCGTCGCTCATTCCGGTGCGGCGGTTTCCGGGATATGTGATCGCTAAACCGTTGTAGCTGGTTTGGTCGTAGGAATAATTGGTGGTGGCAGTGCCGTCAGAGTAAGCAATCGTGATCAAGCGATCTTTCTCAGTGCCGATGTCGTAGGTGTAGGTCGACGTCACCCCGCGGGCATCGGTGGATCGGCAAACGTCGTCAGCTCCGCTACAGATAGAACCGTCACTGGCCGTAAAAAGAAATCAAAACTCCCCTCCTCGCGCCGCAGGCCACCGCGCAGCAAAGCGGAGCGGCCATAAAGACCAGTGCGAAGCGCGCTAAAAAGAGCCGCTAAAACTGCGATATACTCTCCCATCCCCCTTCTTGCGGTACCATCTGATCGACAAACCCTATGCTTACTGGTGAAATTCGCTCTCAAATTGATCAAATCTGGAACACTTTCTGGACGGGCGGCATCTCCAATCCGCTGGAAGTGATTGAGCAGATTACTTATCTTCTCTTCCTCCGCCGCCTGGACGACCTCCACACCGCTGAAGAACGCAAAGTCCAAACGCTCAAGCAGAAGAAGCTTGACCGGCGTTTTTTCCCTGAAGGCAAAGACAAGCTGGGCACTCCCTATGAAGACTATCGCTGGTCAAAGTTCAAGAATCTGGGCGATCCCAGCCGCATGTACTCGATCGTGGCTGAACATGTCTTTCCTTGGCTTCGCACCCTCGGCGGGGCGGATACCGCTTATGCCCGTCACATGGAAGGCGCCCGCTTCACCATTCCCACACCGGCGTTGCTGGCCAAAGTCGTGGACTTGATTGATAAGGTTCCGATGGAAGACCGGGACACCAAGGGCGATCTTTACGAATACATGCTGGCCAAGATCGCCACCGCCGGGCAGAACGGACAGTTCCGCACGCCCGCGGCTAGCCGACGCGAGATTCGCGTGGAGCGCAGCCGTTCTGGTCTATACCATCCGCTTTATGAGGGGGTTGCCACGTCGATACATTCGGATATGGGCGGATTAGGATAATGAATCCGAGATCCTATTACCCGCCTCGCGCAAGTCACCACTGGTATCTCAAACGTGGCGCGTGCCATTTCCATTAAGGTGATTGGATTTAATCGTCTCATTTATTTTTCGAAAGTTGATCATGTTGTGGTGGTGATGATTGATTTTGTAGGCGTAGGGATAACCAAATGGGAATAATGGCTTTACCCTCTGTAGCAAGACCGTCGTGCCAACAAATGCAAAGCCGATAGCTTGCATCAGCCGTACAATGTCGGCCTGCACACATACTTCAGATTTATCAACGGTAAAGTCGCTCACAACTACGGTGCAGTATCGGCTGGGGCGGAGACATCGAAATGCCTTCTGCATAATAATTCGGAAGGCAGCTAGGAAATCATCATACTTGTCGAAATTACCAAGGTCGTTCGGATGGTCGCTGTAAAACTCCACCCTGTCGCGTGCGCCACGACGGTATGCCTTTCCATTTGCGTGCCGTATCCCTTTCCCGTTGTTTCGAAGGATATTGTGGTATGGCGGAGATGTAACGATATAGTCAACTTCTTGGATCTTTTCTAAGATTTTGGAGGAATCACCTAGGGAGACTCTGAATAAGTTTTGTGTTATCCACAGGGATTGGAGGTACATTGCGGAATAGGAGCAGAGTACCGAATCATGAAGCAGAGGACACTGGC
>JBARNL010000876.1:0-1520 GCA_049802955.1 Candidatus Angelobacter sp. | reverse complement strand
ATCCAGGATGGTGGCGATAATCCCCCCATGCGCGTGGCCCGGAGGGCCCGTATACTTGCGCGACAGCTTGAAGTGGCAAACAGCCTTGCGGGATTCTTCGTCCAGCGAGAATTTCAGCCGCATGCCCTGCGGATTGTCATGCCCGCAGCCAAAACAATGGTTCTTGCGCGGCTTGGGCGTGCCGTGGACGGCATGTCCGTGCGAGATTTTGCGTTTGGCCATTTGGGTGAAGCAACGATTTTAGCATTGGCATCGAGGAGTACTGGGAAACGCAATCAGAACCTTGAGATTGCGAGGCTTGGGTCAGGGGCTGAATGCTGATTACTGATTGCTGACTGCTATTTCCGTGCCATCAATTCCGCCACGCCTTTTTCCCGGATGGTCTCGTGATAGTGCAATACACGAACGGATGGGAACGCACGCAAGAGTTCATTCGGTTCCAGCAGGAACATAGGATGGCTGGGTCCACCAGCAAAGTTCTTTTGATCAGTCGTATAGGTTTTATAAATCAAGGTTCCGCCGGGTTTGATGGATTCGAGTAAAGCAGGGAAGAGTTCGCGCTGGAGAAAGAAGAAGACCAGTACAAGGTCATATTGTTCGCGTCCGAAGTCTTGGACAGAATCCAAATCCGCAACTTCGGCCGTGATGAGGAATTCCTTTGCCACCGGGCCCAGTGCGCGAGAGGCGTTCTTCTCCGCCAATGCAATCCCGACGTCGGAAATGTCGATCAGCTTTACCCGCCAGCCGCGCTGGGCAAGCCAAATAGCGTGGCGTCCAACTCCGCCAGCGACGTCCAAGACACTTCCTGCGGGACGGTCGGCGAGAAATTCTTCATAGGCGCTCACCAGAAACGGATCAGCTTCGAGTGAGCTGTGCGAGCCGTCGCTGTATTTCTTGTTCCACGATGCTTTCTCGTCGATAGCCATATAGCAGTCGGGTAACTCCGCTGTCCCTGCAAAGGTTCTCATTGTACCCGTGAAGACGCGTCCAGGCTGAATGCTGAGTGCCGAATGCTGAGTGCTTATTTGCTGCGTTATACTGGAATCATGAGCGCAGAGCAGGAAAAAACGTTTTACCTTGAGACCTTTGGCTGCCAGATGAATGTGCATGACTCTGAGAAAGTCATCGGCACGCTGGTGCATCAGGGGTATCGACAGGTTGAAACCGTGGAAGAGGCCCATCTGGTCCTTTACAACACCTGCTCCATTCGTGACAAAGCGGAACAAAAAGTCTTTCATCGCCTCAACGACTACAAAAAGCTCCAGAAGCAGGGCAAGAAATTTGGCGTGCTTGGTTGCGTAGCGCAGCAGGAAGGTGAAAAGATTTTCGAGAAAGCGCCATACGTTTCTCTCGTCGCCGGCTCAGCCTCTTACCGCAACCTGCCGGCAATGCTGGTACAGATTGAGGCAGGGGACAATCGTGTAACCGGGCTGGACGATCGCCAGACCGACCTGACCTTTGAAACTGACTTTACTGCGCGGACGAATCCGCACCGCGGTTACATCACGATTATTGAAGGC
>JBARNL010000875.1:0-3008 GCA_049802955.1 Candidatus Angelobacter sp. | reverse complement strand
GTCCGAGCGTTGAATCCGGTCAGAGTTTCAGACTGAGTTGTTGTTCCTTCCAATGCACTTGGCAGCGGAAGGAGGATACGAGGAAGTGGCGGAATTGCTCCTGACACACGGAGCCGAGGTCAATGCTAAAGACAACGAGGGCGATACGCCTTTTAGCGACGCTATCAGCTTTGGCCACGAGCATATGGCGGAATGGCTTACGTCGGCGCGGCAGCGACATGTAGCCGCTCCCAGTTACTTTCAGATAAAACTTACTATCAAGGCAACGCATGCTGCTCACACCCAATGGCACGCAGTCGGGCACTCCCGAATTTCAGCAAACTAGGCGGTGGCCATAAACGCGCTTCGAGGAAGCGTCAGGGCCAGCCGGTTGTTTATACTGAATACCACATGCGCGAACTCTTACGATTCTTATGGAACTCAACCCGGGGACATCGGCTGGCTCCGTGGCGCAGTCCCTATTTGCGCTGGCGCATGGAAACTTATTCCGGCCTGAAGATGGATAAGATCGGCTTTGTGGAATTTTGGGGCTTCATGGTGCGCGAAAGAAAACAACTCCGCCGCTTCCTGAAGTGGACGGCTGAAATGGACAACTACGCGCGCCCAAAGCCGAAGAACCCGTGAATCAAAAGCTCCAGAACCCGTGAATCAAAAGCACCTGGCAATTAGCAATTAGCCGGAACTCGGATCGGGATGAACTTTTCGTAAAAACCTGGCACTCTGGTTATCGCCTGACAAACCGATCACTTCAATTTTTGATTGAACCAGGCCGCCACGCGCTCAATCACGTCCCGCTGGTGCGCAGGATCGACAAACATATGTCCTTCATGCTCGTACACCACCAGCTCTGTTTCCGTGCCAAGCGTCTTGAGCGCGTGCCAGAATTCATATGATTGCGGGGTGGGACATTCGCCGTCGCTGTCGCCCACCAGAACCAGCGTTGGCGTTTTTGCATTTTTGATAAACGTGATGGGTGAACTCCTGGCGTAAACCTGGGGATCGTCATAAACCGACGCGCCGAAAAACGGGACCATCCATTTATCGATCTGATTTTCGCCATAGTAACTTTGGAAGTTCGCAAGACCGGCGCCAGCCACCGCGGCGGCAAAGCGATTGGTCTGCGTGACCGCCCACATGGTCATGTACCCGCCGTAACTCCAGCCGGTAATGCCCAGGCGATGCTCGTCGATAGGCGCTTGCTTGAGCGTCTGATCTATCCCGGTCATGATGTCGCGGAAATCGCCGTAACCGAAGTCCTTGACGTTTGCGCGCGTGAAAGCTTCACCCTGGCCAAAACTGCCGCGCGGATTCGGCATGAAAACGAAATAACCGGCGGCAGAAAGCGCCACCCCAAAGCTGTGCGGCCCCGGCCATCCTGAATGCTGCATGGAACTGGGCCCGCCATGCACCTGAACGACCATGGGATATTTCTTGGCCGCGTCGTTTTTTGTCGAATCGAAGTTGGCTGGATACAGCAGCCAGCCTTGCAGGTTCAAGCCGTCATTCTGCCAGTGGATGCTTTTGGCTTCGCCCCACGCAGGCTTCAGGGCAGCGTTGCGCGAAGTGATCTGCTTCCATTCGCCAATTGGCCCAGCCCAGATTTCCGGCGGATGCGCCAGCGACTGGCGAATCACGGCGGAGGTCTTGCCGTCAGCGGCCAGAGAGATGGCGGTGCCCCACCCATAGGCGTTTAATTCGCCTGGTGCGCGAGTGAGCGTTGCGATAGCGCCTGAAGTTGGATCAACTGTGGCGATGCCGCTTTCGCCATCCACGTCTTCGCCGAAGAGAATTTTGCCGCCCGCAGGCCACGTGAGCCAGCTAGCGGAGGCATTCATGCCCGGAGTGATATCTTTTGCGTTGCCGCCTTGCGCGGGAACAATAAAGATGTCGCCGCCCACGGCGGGTTCGTCACTCATAATGCCGGAAATAAAAGCCACCGTCTTGCCGTCCGGCGACCACGCAGGCACGGCAATTTGCGAATCAATAGGCGGCGTGTAAATGGATTTCATTTCGCCGCCTCTAGCCGGGATGGTGTATATCTGTGCGACGTACCAGTTGTCATCGCCATTGCCGTGGGCCGCAGTGGTAACGAAATTTTTGCTGTCCGGCGACCATGCATATTCGTAAACGTACATATCGGCAGGCGAGATCTGGCGCAGTTTGCCGCCGGCTGTGTCAACCAGGGCAAGACGCTGCTCGGTGACTGCTTCCTTGATCACGCCGGTCTGCGGTTTTTCTGCCACCAGAGGGCCGGCGGCCCGTTCAGCATTTTCGGTAAACAGAAATGCAATCGTTTTGCCGTCAGGCGACCAGCCGGGAGAAGCGAGGAAGCCTTTCACGCTGGTGAGTTTGCGTGGCGGGCCGCCGGCGGCGTTCACCGCATAAAGCTGAGGCTGGCCGGGTTTGGCAGCGTCAGAGAGAAAAGCAATCTGCTTGCTGTCCGGGGACCACGCGACGGCGCTTTCAGATTGTCCGCCGGCAGTAACGCGTCGCGGAGATCCGCCAGTGGCGGCGGAAACTGCCGAAACAAAGATTGCCGATCCCTCTTTTGTGTTCTCCACCCATGCCACTTGTTTGCCGTCTGGCGAGATGGCAGCCTGATCAAAAATTTTGCCGGCCCAGAGAGTGGCAATCACATTGTCCATGGACGACGAACCCGTCTTTGCGCCAGCGGCGGAAGCAGGCTGAGCCAGAGCGAGAGGAACCAGCAAAAAACCTGCAAAGACGAAAGCAATAATTGTTCTTCCCGCTTTATGCATTCCAGTATCTCCAGGGATTGACGAATTCACGATTGATGATTGATTTTGGTTCTCAAAATATACAGGCGGCGAATGCGGGGAGCAAACGAGCGCGCCGGATATCTTTTTTCCCCGCGTCTCCGTGGTGAAAGTCTTTGTGCAAAAACTCACCACTGATCAACACTGATAACACTGATAACACTGATCTGCAGGAACATGTTAGAGCACGAAGTAGTTGCTATGCCGATCCCGTTTTTCTCCGTGTCTCGG
>JBARNL010000874.1:0-4433 GCA_049802955.1 Candidatus Angelobacter sp. | reverse complement strand
GCGGGCAAAGGCATCGCCAGGATTCTGTTCCAGAAATTGTGCAATCATTTCCAGACGGCTGGGCTCGGTCATTGAAGAAATCTAACATATTCCACCAATCGGTATGGAGTTGCGCGGCCAGTTGCACCAGCCGATGTGCAGGATACAGAACAGTGTAGGTTTTTCTTTACTCGCGGAGTTGGTGGCGCTAGGATTAGCGGTTGTGGCGTGTCCTTTTTTCTTCCCGACCGAAAAGATTTCCATTGGATGGCCTTTTCCCTCTCGTTTGCCATTGGGTGCTGGGTTTACCGGAACCTGCCGCGCGGGACTGGAGGCATTGACTCCTTCAGAAACTGAGCTGCGCGACTTCTGCAACCTGGGTAATGCCGGTGGATGTTGCCATATACCCGCTGGGCGTTGTGCCGATGGAGTGCGTTTTGCCGTCGCACGTGATGAGGAGTCCAGAATCGTGCTCCACTACGTGAGCGAGCGCTTCCATGAGCCGGTGGAGTATGGCCGCCTTGAATACAATTGCAAGTCGCAGAGCTGGCTTGCTCCCATGCGCGATCCCTGCCTGCAACGCCAGGCGGAATGCTATATAGCGGTCTATATTGAAAGGCGGCCAAGAAAAGCAGAGCCGCAACATCTCTAGATCGCTACCACTTCGCTAACATCTAAGAAAGATATGAGTATCCATAATCCAACCGACGGCCATGGACACCCCGGGCATGGAAACGTCCACCATAGCCTTTCACCGCGTCCGGTACGCGATTCGCAATCCCAGATGGCCGAAGTGGTGCTGCCCAATGACGCCAATCCTTTGGGCAATCTGCTTGGCGGACGGCTGATGCACCTTATCGATATTGCCGGGGCCATTGCCGCGCACCGCCATTCTCATAGCCATGTGGTTACGGCGTCAATGGACCACATCGATTTCCGCCTGCCGGTGAAGATTGGCGATCTGCTGATCCTGAAATCGTCTGTCAACCGCGCCTTCAATACATCGATGGAGATCGGCGTGAAGTGCTGGGTGGAAAACTATATTTCCGGAAACACGCGGCATGTGGCATCCGCTTATCTGACGTTTGTTGCAGTGGACGAACATGGTAAGCGAAAACCGGTCCCAAGTTTGATCTCTGAAACGGAAGAGGACAAGCGCCGCTATGAAGATGCAGCAAGGCGAAGAGAGTTGCGGAAGGAAGAAGCCGCCAGGAGAGCCGAGATTAGCCAAAAAAATCAAAACCTTTGAAACACAGAGGAAAGGAGGCAGCGGAGGAAAAGAATTGCTCCGTGCTCTTGTGGCATTGCTTGCATCGATGATTCGAGGTGACTTAATCAGACGTTCTATTTCCTGGCTTCCTCCGATTACTCTGTTCCTCTGCGTTTCAAGGGTTTTCATTCCCGTATAATCAAAGCTTACCTATGGCTCACGGACATCAGCACGGAGCCCAGCAGCAGGGACCATTCCCGCTGCCGGGAGTCAACAACATCATTGCAGTGGGATCAGGCAAGGGCGGTGTAGGCAAGACCACCATCGCGGTAAATCTGGCGGTGGCGCTGGCCAAAATGGGCTACAAAACCGGCTTGCTTGATGCCGATGTTTATGGCCCCAACGTGCCGCTAATGATGCACACCAGCCAGCAACCGCGCGTGTTGAATGAAAACCTGATTGAGCCGCTCCAGAAGTATGGGGTGAAGATCATCTCCGTGGGATTCCTGAATCCCGGGGACAAGCCAATCGTCTGGCGCGGTCCCATGCTGCACCAGATCATCCGGCAGTTCTTGCAGCAGGTGGTGTGGGGAGAACTGGATTACTTAGTCGTCGATCTGCCTCCAGGCACCGGCGATGTGGTGATTTCGCTCTTTCAGACCGTTCCGCTCACAGGCGCGGTAGTGGTTTCGACTCCGTCGGATGTCTCGTTACAGGACGGACGCAAGGCCATTGAGATGTTCCGTACCGCGCGCGTTGACGTGCTGGGACTGGTTGAGAACATGAGCCATTTCCTCTGTCCGCATTGCCATCAGGAAATCGATATCTTCTCCAAGGGAGGAGTGGAGCGCACGGCGAAGGAATTTGGCGTGCCGTTTCTGGGATCGATTGAGCTTGATCCGGAGATCCGCAAAGGCGGCGATGCGGGCAATCCTCCGGCTCTGGCCGGGGAAAACGATCCACATGCCAAATCACTCTATGACTTTGCCAAGCGGGTGCTGATGCGCTTGGCTGAGGTCAAAAGCAGCAGCGCGCCGGGAGACGTGATTCAGGTGCAGTAGGGGCGGCGGCAACCGCCCAGCCTTTAGCTTTTAGCCATTGGCCTTTAGCTTGAGCCTTTCTGCTTCAGCAGGTTTAGTCTGCGCCACCGTTTTCTTTTTTCGTCTCTTTTGTCATCGGCTCTGATCGATACAGAAGTGGAATCTCTAGGGCTTCCTTGATGCCTCACTATTCCAGACAAGCCAAAGGCTAATAGCTAACGGGTCAAAGGCTGTTTTTTAGCACTCTCCCTGCCCAAGTGCTACCTTGACAATACCCCGCTAACATCCTTAAAATCTGACTAGCAGGAGTTTGCGAAATTTCTGTCAAGCGGTTGTAAATAAAAGCGTTAGCAAGTCTGCACTATGCCAAACCCAGGACAAATCGGCCCTCGTGAGCGGGAAATTCTTACCGCTATCGTGGAGACGTATATCTCCACGGGCGAGCCGGTGGGGTCACGCACGCTGTCACGCCACAATAAAGATGGCCTGAGTCCGGCGACGATCCGCAACGTAATGTCGGATTTGGCGGAGAGTGGATTCCTGGAGCAGCCACACACATCTGCTGGACGCGTACCCACATCGCAGGCTTACAGATATTACGTTGACCAGATTTCCGGCAAAGCCACGATCTCAGCCGCCGACCAAACGCTGATTTCAGACACGTTACAAGGCACGGTCGACGTGCAGGAGTTCCTGGAGCGGACTTCGCACGTTCTGTCACTGGTGTCGAGCGGAGTCGGAGTGGCCATCGGGAACGCAGGGCCAAAAAACGCGCTGGAGCATGTTTATTTCTCGCGACAGGCTAATAATCGAGTGCTGGCCGTGGTAGTCACGAAGTCAGGCGTGGTTCATGACCGCATGATGCGTCTGGAGCGCGATCTGGACCAGAGCGACCTGAATACGGCTGCCAATTACATCAATGAGAATTTCCGGGGATGGATCATCAGCAACGTGAAGACAGAGTTGCGCCGGCGTATTGACGACGAACGCTCTGAGTATGACCGGCTGATGAAGAGCCTGGACGAACTTTATAAAGGCGGCGCGCTGGCAGCCGAAGAGCCTGCCAAGAACATCTTTGTAGAGGGTGTGGCGAATCTTGTGGGCAATGACCAGGACCGCCTGCGGCTGCGCGATCTGGTGAAGACGCTGGAAGAGAAAGAACGCGTGGCCGATCTGCTTTCCGCCTATCTCGATACGCGCCAGGAAGCCGTGCGCGTGGTGATCGGGCTGGAAGAAGCGGTGCCGGAGATGCGCAACTTTGTGCTGATCGGGGCGCCTGCGCGCGTCGGCGAAGAAATGCGCGGATCGCTGGCGGTAATTGGTCCTACCCGCATGGATTATCAACACACCATCACGGCGGTCTCATACATCGCGCAGCTTTTTGACAAGCTGCTGAATGAGAACACGTGAAAATTCCAATCAAGAGGCCAGGTGCAGTAATGAGCAAGGGCAATGGACAGGCTGATATCAGCCTGGAAGATCAGTTAAAAGAAGAACAATTGAAAGACGCGAAGTTGAAAGACGAGCAAAACCAGACTTTGGAAAAAGAGCTTCCCGCCGCTGATCCTGCGGATGGGTTTGATGAAAAGAGCGTTGCAGGCAATGAGCCCCAGACTTCCGTAGCGACTGCTGGCGGCGAGTTGGAGAAGCTGCGCAGCGAGCGCAATGAGCTATTTGATCGGCTGGCGCGATTGCAGGCCGAGTTTGATAACTATCGCAAACGCGCGGCCAAGGAAAACGCCGAGTACAGGGATTACGCCGTGTCCGATGCTGCCCGCTCGCTGCTGCCGGTAATCGATAGCTTTACTCTTGCGCTCAAGAACTCTGCAGCCAGGCCCGAAGACCTGCGCAAAGGCGTAGAGCTGATCTTCAAGCAGCTTCAAGACGTGCTGCAGAAATTGAATATCGAGCGCGTTCCGGCGCAGGGTGAACCGTTTGATCCACGAGTGCATGATGCAATTGAGATGGTTGAAACCAATGATGCGCCAGATCATCATGTACTTGAGGAATTGCAGCCTGGCTATCGCATCAAGGGCAGGCTGCTGCGTCCGGCAATGGTAAGAGTGGCAAAGAAAGCTGGATGATGGGTGATCGGATCATCCCGGTGATAGGGTGATCGTAAACGCGAAGAATCTTTGTGGTAAATCCTTGAATCATTATGTCAGGGTATTCGAGACCCTTTGACTCTCTTTCTGTATCAACAC
>JBARNL010000873.1:0-2196 GCA_049802955.1 Candidatus Angelobacter sp. | reverse complement strand
TTATAGCCGTCTTTGTAAGAAAACTTTCCCGGACGGAAGACATGCCCTTCAAGATAAACCGCGCGATTGCTATATGGAAGAATCGGCAGGACCGTGATGATGTCGCCATCCTGGATGCGAAATCTTCTAAAAGCGTCATCGGCTGCCTGAGTTCCAGCTCCGCCAGCCACGTTGACGCTCATCATCTCTTTGCGTTCGTGCGCTTGAACGCGCTCAACCCTGATCCGGCTCAGCTCGCCGGTAACAGGAACGCCTCCCGCCAAGTCAAGGATCTGGTCCAGGGTTTGCTCTTTTCGCAGCTCGTAAATTGCGGGTCTACGGACCTTGCCCGCCACCGTAACTTGCGGTCCGATGGGTGGAACCAGGATGCTGTCACCAGATTCCAGGTGGACTTCACTGGAACTCACGCCCTTCAACATCAGGTCGTAAAGATCCACTTCCTCTACCAGGGCCTTGCCGCGAAAATGTTTTACTGTGCGGTAAGATCCAGTGTCGGTCGGGCCGCCCGCGGCAATCAGGGCACTCAGGGCAGTAGACAGCGAACTGATGTCATAAGCGCCGGGGTTCTTGACGTCACCTACCACATAGACCCGGACGGTACGCAGTTTGCCCAGGGTCACGTCGACGGAAATCCCACGCAATTGGTGGCTCAGCATTTTCTGGATAGTTTCCTGGACCTCAGCAAGAGTACGGCCGGCAACCACGACGGAGCCGGCTTCAGGGATGGAAACGCGGCCTTCACGGTCCACTGAGCGCTGAATGTGCTGTGAAGATGCTCCCCAGTAATCGATGACCAGTTCGTCGCCGGGACCGAGAACATAATCCGGGCCAACAGGAACGCTCAACGTGGATTTGTCGGCAACGGCGGCGCTGTTGCGAAAAAGCGCAGCGCCAAACCGCTCAAGTTTGGTTTCGTCCACCGTGGCTTGTGTATAAAGATCGCGCAAGGCCGGCAGGTTGCGGAGCGGATATTGTTCCTGCGATGGGCCTTTTTCTGTTTGCGGCCGAGGCGGACGCGACTGACCGTTCATTCCCCGCGGGCCACCCTGCATTCCCTGCTGTCCCGCGGCGCCTTGGCGTTGGGTGCTTTGCGGAAACGGCAACTGATTGTTCTGTTGACCATTTTGTTGTCTCATCTGCTGATTGACTTGCTGACTGGTTTGTTGGCCTGAAGGGGGAACAATTTGTTCATCGGGGGTCAGGTTGCCCTGCTGGGCTGGACCGAAGCCGCGGCTAGCCAGTTCATTGGCCGCAATCTGACGTACACGATCGTCCGAGCGGATCTGGCTGAAGAGACGGTCGTCCGAGATGTCATTCTCTGAGACGTTATAGCCGCGATCACGCAGCTGATTTACGATCTCTGCCTTAGCTTCAGCAAGAACGTCGGGATTTTCCTGGAAAATCTGGATGATCTCGTCCGCCGAGAGATCGGCATCCTGGGCAAATGACTTTCCGGTAAGAACAATGCAAAACACAACCAGGGCAACTAAAAAACCGAGCCGCATGCGGCTACGAAGCAACGATGAATTCAAGTCTCTTCCCCTTCAAAACAATAAAAAACGGTACGAACCGACGAGTACAAGTGCTTGACCAGCTTACAGTGGAGACTCACATTTTAGTGTAAGGTACAGGCGGAAGAATAGAAGCAAACCCCTCCATTTGTCCATTGTAAGAGCCGGCGAACGGAGAAAGCGCGAATGTTTGGTGGCGGAAAGCACAAGTGGCTGCCGGCAGAAAGGCACAAAAATTAAGGTCGGCAACTCTGCCTGCGACATCTCATCATCGCAGAAAGCGCATCCCATATCTAACCGAAGTAAAGTGACTCACATTTTGTGGCCGGAAACCCCGGACACCCAAGTTCACAAGGAGCAGCTTTCTATGCGCAAGATTCTACTCGCGACATCAGTGTTCGCACTCGCGGCAGGCATTGCCACGGCACAGAGCACCGGCACAGTTACACCAAGCCCGGCAACTCCAAGCACCACAACAGGCACATCCCAAAGCACAACCGGCACACAGCCCGGAACAAGCTCAACCCAGACAGGAACAACGTCCACCACGGGGACCAGTTCAACTACCGGGTCCGGTTCAATGGGCACGTTGCAAACCACCCAGCCAGGAAGCACCACTACTGGCAATCCGGCAGCAACCCAGGGGACACCGGGAGTTGCAGGCAGCCCGGGATCGGTAACTGGC
>JBARNL010000872.1:0-5702 GCA_049802955.1 Candidatus Angelobacter sp. | reverse complement strand
TAATAATGCAGGCTTTTCTCCACGATCTCCCCGCGGAATAGCCAGGTGAACAGGCCCATGCAGCCAAAAAAGATTCCAACACGCAAATAAAATATCTGGAATGTGTAAGCCAGGACCCGTGTGTCTTCTTCAATACTGCAGTTGCGGCCCATGGGGCTGGTAAGCGCGTGTATGCCGAACATTACTGTCGGCGCAAAGGCTAGCAGGTAAATCCAAATGCTGCGGCGCATCCAGAGAGTTTTTTTGATTTCAATGCGCAGCAGGGCCGCCAGTTGTGAGGCCCATAACTGCCACGGCAGTTCTTTAAACGGCTTGCGCGGACGTGCAATGGCTGCTGTGCTCATACAGTGCCTCCTCCGCTGCCGATCAGATATTGATAGACGGAGTTAACGTCATCATCGTTGGGCGCGACGGTATCTACGGCAAAATCTTCTTCGACGACAATCTTATTGAGGAGCTGATAAAACTGGTCGGCGTCTTTTGTGCGCACCAGCACGCCTTTGCCATCGTTGTTCAGCTTGGCTTCCACCACATGGTCTTGTGAAAACAGCCGGGAAGCAAGCAAACCCGGCCGCGCGCAACGGACAAGAATCTGCATGGGATGTTCTTTTACTTCAGTACGCACACCATGAATCTGTCCTTCCGCCACCACGTACCCATAGCTCATGAGCACAACCTGGTCGGAAATCTTGTCGACTTCATGCAGCACGTGGCTCGAGATAATCACGTGCAGGCCTTGCTTCCCGAGCGCTTCAAACAGAGCAATGGACTCCGACCGAGCCATGGGGTCAAGTCCGTTCAGTGGCTCATCGAGCACAAGCACTGTGGGATGATGCGCAATAGCCTGGGCCAGCCGGATACGCTGACGCATGCCTTTGCTGTATCCTGCAACGCGGCGATGAGCGGCATCACCCATGGTGACCCGGTCAATCGCTTCCGTCGTCAGGCGCGCGGCGTCTGGGCCGGTCACTCCACGCAGCCGAAGTGATTGCTGAATAAATTCGAAGCCTGTAACGCCTTTGGGAAAAGAATCAAACTGCGTGCAATACCCCACGTGACGAAAGAATTCTTCCGGCTGGTCCGGAGTGAGTCCAAGCACGCTGACTCGACCTTGCGTGGGACGAACGAGCCCAGTGACAAGGTTCATCAACGTGGTTTTGCCGGAGCCATTCGGTCCCACCAGGCTTGTTACGCCAGGGGGAAGCGTAAGGTTCACGCGATTCACGCCCAGCACTTCGCCGTAAAACTTGGAGACGTTTTCAAAAACGATGCTGCTGTTCGCGGTGGTCATGAGCGCTCCACCTCCCGCGCACGCAGTTTGCGATCAAGCAGCCAGAAACAGACAGCACAGGTTGTAAGCAGTGAAGCCCATGCAGCCCAGAGCGGCACAACATAGAAACCTGGTCCCATGCCACCCGGGCCTAATGGAGTGATGCGAAACAGGCGCATCCAGACCAGCGTAATCATGTGAGTAATGTTGAGCACATTACCCCATTGCGTCCGCAGAATGGCATTCAGGATGGCTGCCACCGCCGGCAGCAGGAAAAATATTCCCAGCATGAGTGCTGTGGCTGCAATGCGCCACTTCACCCAGACCGCCACGGCCATCGAAATCAGAGAGATCATCGCGATCCAGATCAGACAGCTAAGAACAATCGAGCCTGCCATCCAGAGATTCTCCCAGAGCCAGCCGTGGCCCTGAAGCTCAGCCTTCACAAAGAACAACAGCAGGGCCGGAATCCATGTGGTGCAGGAGAGCAAAGCGGCCAGAACAGAAACCTTGCCAAAGAGATATTCCGTCCGGGAGATTGGGCGGCTGAGATAAAGCTGCACGGAGTGGTTGGCAAAATCCTTGGTAATCATTCCCGGGCCGCCCCAGGCGGCAAGAATGAATCCCATTCCCGCTTCGACCCCAATAAATCCCAGGAACCAATCATTGTTGATCTGGCCCGGAGTGTTATTACCCATGCGAACACCTAGGATGGCCTGGGCCGCGGCGCTCTGGAAGAAATAGATGTAAGCCAGTCCCACCAGAAATGGCAGGAAGCACAAGACTGTGTACGCGGCAAACGGCCGCGAATCAAACAATGTTGAAAGGCCGTGGCGCGTAAGCACGGTAAAGCGCGACCACGCCGGTGTGAGCGGCCCACTGTAAGCCTTGTATGTACGCTTATAAACTGCCATTGGCGCTCCCCTGTGCTTGCGGCGGCGCTTGCAGAGTTCCCGACATGGCTTTGAGGAAGATATCTTCCAACGTATCTCTCCGGTAATTCATGCGGCGGATCTGCACTTCATGCTCGGCGGCGGTGCGGTAGATCTGGCGCAGATCAATATTGTCCGGCAGAACAATGCGGACGCGGCCCGCACCAAAGCTGGCGCATTCGCAGCCCAGTCCGCGCACAGACTCAAGAAAGCCGTTGCCCTGCGTGACTTCCAGTTCCAGAAACTTGAGATTGGCTTTGCGCTCTTCTTCCAGATTGCACAACGCGGCGATCCGGCCATCTTTCAGGATCAATACCTGGTCGCAGCATTCTTCAATGTCGCGGAGCAGATGAGAAGAGATCAGCACACTCACTTCGCCGGTGTCGCGAATCTCGCGCACCAGTTGCAGCATCCGGACGCGTGCTTCTGGATCAAGACCGTTCGTTGGTTCGTCCAGCAGCACAAGCTTTGGCCCATGCGCGATGGCCTGCGCTAGTTTAGCCAACTGCTTCATGCCCAGCGAGTACGTTCCAAGCTTGCGATAGCGCGCTTCGCCCAGGCCGACATAGAAAAACGCTTCATGGGCCCGCTCCATGGCTTCGCCGCGGGGAAGACCGGAAAGTTCAGCCATGTAACGGACGAATCGCACGCCGGTCATATCGGCGATAAAGGCGTCGCTTTCCGGCATGTAGCCGATCGCAGCGCGTAGCTCGCGCAGATTAGTTTTAACTTCCTTGCCAAAGATGCGGGCTGCGCCGCCAACAGACTCATAGAATCCCAGCAAGGTATTGATCAGGGTTGATTTGCCCGAGCCGTTTGGCCCCAGCAGTCCAATACAACGACCTGACAGCGCGCCGTTCAACTGGTTCAGGATTATCCTGTTGCCCAGCTGCACCGTCAAATTTTGCATTTCAATAGTTGCAGACATTCAGCCTCGTGTTAGTGAGAGAGCGCTCCATGCGGTCGTGAAGGCTGCACCACATTCATCAATGTGGTAAGGGCCAACGTGTTTAGGTCAAAGCCGAAAAGCCGGCTGCTGCTGGCCACGCGTATGGCATTATTTTCACCATACGCGCAGACTACGCTGGGTTTGGTTTCCGCTGCAATCTGCTGCAATGACTGCAATTGCGAAGCGCTAAGCTGTTGCGCGATCGGCTGGATCACCGGAGCAAGGTTCTGATAGAGCACCGCGGAAACGTCAGGCTGTTCGTCCTGTGGCAGAAGGGCGCGGAAATCCGCCGAGTGTGCCAGCGAGTTCCCGCTTTGGTGGATGGCAATCGCATTCATAACCAGTGCCCTGCTCGGACCAAGAATCATGTATCCGTCAGTAAATGTATACGTAGCCTCGAATGGTTTTGTTTCATCGAGGTGGCGGATTGTATAGAACGTCAATCCGTTGGCAGTTCCCTGGTCCAGCGCCAGGCCGGGATGCTCGCCTTTAACGTGGTCGTTTACATCCGTAACTAATTGCTGAATTGTAGATTGCAAGCGGCCCGGATCTTTCACCTCAGCCACAATCTTCCATGATGGCGTCGGAAGAATTGGGCCATCAAGAGCAATTGTTACTTCGCCGCCCAGCGTGTCGGCCAGGTCTCGATGGAACTGAATCTTCAGCTCGGACTCGCCCTGTGCAATTTTTGCCGAACCGTTGTTGCCACTGGCATCTGCGAGATTCAGGACATCATCCAGCATCTCCGCTGGATTTTTGGAGATGAATGCCGCCACCGCTCCGGCGTCCGTGGAAACGAAATCCAACCCGCCGATTGGCGCAGGGGCCGCCAGCCAGGAAGCCAGTCCACGGCGCTGGTTTACAAAAGTAAGTTGCGCGTGATTTTGAACCTGCGCGCCGCTTCCCTTGCGCTCGGCGATCAGGTACTCCACGTCGCCCAGGCCGGTTAGAGCAAACCGCGAACTTTGCTCCGGATTGCGCGGCTTGTGCGCTGAGGTCATCTCAGCAAGATTCGCTCCGAAAAGAATATCCGCGCCATCTTTATACTGCGCGGCTATACGCTGGCCAAAGGGTGTGCCAGCAAAGCCGCCGCCGCCACCGTTCAGTCCGGCAACAAATTGTTTGAGCGTGGCAGCATCCCCGGCTGCCGCAACAAAGTCAGAGCGAACCAGTATCAGCAGTTGCTTCCCTTGCTGCGCAGGAATCTGATTCAGCTCTTGTTCATCGACGATTCGTATATGTTCTTTCGTGCCGGCATACTTCGCCGCTTCCTGCTGGATGAATTCCTTCAGGCCGTTATGCTGCACCTGCGCAACCACCAGAGGCTCGCCATCGTGCCCATTGAGTGCGACGGAGAAAACAATTTCATCGCCCAGATACTGTCCGAGATCGTGGACGTAGTTAATGATCTCGTCAAATTCCGGGCCATTCTTCTTCCCTGCCTGCACCTGTTGCCACCACTCGCGCAGCACGGCAGATTCCTGCAACTCCTGCTGGAAGAGTTTATTGGCTTGCTGAACTGCATCACCCAGGTTGGGAATGCCGGCAAAAACCACGGTGTTAGCAGGCAGCGTTGCCAGCACGTTGCTCTTAAAGCGCAAGCCCGGCATCTGTACGGCTTCAAGTTTGTTGCTCAAATGAGCAAACTCGGCCAGCAATGCCAGATGCTTGTCGAGGTTCTGGCTCCAGGCGATTTCCTGCTTTACCGGGACCGTTCCCAAACTGGCATTGGTCGTAAGCTGATCTCCGGGATGCAGGACTGTTTCTGCCCCGGCTTCGGCAACGCGCACCTCGCCTTCAATCACGGATACGCGCGAGCCTTTCATGCCGGCGTTTACGGAAAATACCGTGCCTGTCACCGAGACGCGGCAATCCCGCGCAGCCACATAAAGATGACCGGTTTTACGCTTGGCCGCTTGAATGATGATGTTGCCGCGTTCAAGCTGGACCGTAGTGTCCTTGCGGCCCATGGAAACGCCAAATTCGGCACGTTCATTCATCTCCACCATGGAACCATCGCGCAAACGCAACATGGCATGTGATCCGCCGCCGGTACGAACTTTCTGGCCTTCCGTTACCTCATCGCCAACTTTGAGTGGCTGGTCGCCGCTATAACCCACCCGGGTCAGCACACCGTTCAGCGATTCCACGCGGGCGCGCATGCCCTGCGGACCGGAAAAGAATTGATCCTGCACAAAGTACGTTGCCACGGCAAAAATTACGATTGCAGCGGCGGCAGCTACCCAGCGGAAGCCAGTATTTCCGATTTGCGGAAGCTCCTGCTTCCAAGGCGCCATAGCGTTGCGGTCACGTTTGCCGGTCTCAGCTTCGCGGCGGCAAGTGGCGCACTCATGAAGATGGGATTCGACCAGCAATGCGCGAGCCGAGGCTAGTTGGCCTGTGCGATACTGCGGAAGCAAAGAGCGGACATCTTCACAGCCGCGTATGGACACAACCTGCGCGGTTGATGGCAAAACGGCTTCCTGGGTTACGCGCTGCCACACGTGCTCTCCGGCAGCGTTCATGGTTTCCTGGTCAGGCTGCTCTGCGC
>JBARNL010000871.1:0-4270 GCA_049802955.1 Candidatus Angelobacter sp. | reverse complement strand
AGCTTAACCAGCGGTTTTGGGATCTGCAAGTCGCGCACTCCGCTGTGTTTGGGAATCTCGCCGCGATACATGGCAATCTCGTCACACGCGTTGAACGCGGGACAATGCACGCAATCCTTGTAGATCTTGTCAGGCAGATCGTCGCGTTTGGCCAGGCTGAACCCCATGTGGGCAAAAAATTCCGGGATGCGCGTAAACAGGCAGACGCAAGTTACCGCGTGCCGCTCAGCTTCCTGGACCAGCGCTTCCACCAGCTTGCGCCCTGCGCCCATGCCTTTGGTGGAGGGGGTTACGGCGATGGAACGGATTTCCGCCAGATGCATGCCGTAAAGATGCAACGCGCCGCAGCCCACAATAATGCCCTTGTCGTCATCTTCTGCTACGACAAAATCGCGCACGTTTTCCCGCAACTCTGCCAACGTGCGCGGCAGCAGCGTGCCATTGCCGGAATAGGCGCGGATGATCGCGTGAATCTGCTCCACGTCCGGCAGGATTGCGTTACGCGTGCGTACCATGGGCCTCCTGCATGGTAGCCAGCTTTTCCCGGGCCGCTTTAAGCGCCTGCTGCACCCGATGCACCGCGGTTCCGCCGCCCACATCATGGCAGGCCAGAACGTTTTCCACCGTAAGCTGCTCGTAAATGTCCGCGTCGAATGCCGGGCTGAATTCGCGTAGCTCGTCCAGCGACAGCTGTTCGAGTTCGCAATCCTGCATTACACATTTCTGCACTGCCTTGGCCAGAATCTCATGCGCCTGCCGGAACGGCACGCCGCGTTTGGCTAGATACGTGGCAGCGGACATGGCGTTCATGAACCCGGTCTCACAGGCCGATTTCATACGCTCATGGTTGAACTTTACCTGCCGCATAAAGCCAGCAGCCACTTTCAGGCAGTGTCCGGCAGTGGCAACGGCGTCAAACAGCGGCTCCTGCGTTTCCTGCATGTCTTTGTTGTAGGCAAGAGGCAGGCCTTTGATAGCCGTAAGCAGCGCGACCTGGTTGCCGATAATCCGCGCCGACTTCCCGCGGATCAACTCCAACGCGTCGGGGTTTTGCTTTTGCGGCATGGCGCTGCTGCCGGTTGAGTACGCTTCAGGCAGCGTGATAAATGCGTATTCCTGCGTGGCGAACAGGATGAACTCCTCTGCCCAGCGGCTGAGATGAACGCCCAGTAAAGAAAGCGTATTGACCAACTCCAGGGCAAAATCGCGATCGCTGGTTGCGTCCATGCTGTTGGCCGTTGGGCGCGCGAATCCCAAAGCTCGACTCACCAGCTCACGGTCCAGCGGCAGCGTTGCTCCGGTGACCGCGCCGGAACCCAGCGGGCATTCATTCGCGCGCTCGCGGCAATCCAGCAGGCGCTCGCCGTCGCGGAAAAACATTTCAAAATAGGCCAGCAACCAGTGCGAGGTCAGCACCGGCTCCGCCCGCTGAAGGTGCGTGTAAGCGGGCATCGCGAGTGTGTTCGATTCGTCGGCGCGATCCAGCAGCGCTTCCAGCAACTCGCCTAGCAGTACGCGCTGGTTGTCGATTGAGTCACGCACGAAAAGGCGCAGGTCAGTTGCGATCTGCTCGTTGCGGCTGCGTCCACTGTGGAGCTTCTTTCCCGTTTCGCCGATCAGCGCGACCAGCTTTTTCTCCACGAAGTGGTGAACGTCTTCGGCTTCAGGATCATCGAAGTATCCGGCCTGTTGCTCACTGGTCCTGCCGATCTCATCCAGCGCCGCGGCAATTAACTCAAATTCCCCGGGCGTGACAATGCCTGCAGCTTTCAGCGCCTGCGCGTGCGCGCGGCTGGCTGCAAGTTCGTAGCGCAGCAGTTTCTGGTCGAAGGGAAACGACCTCTGCCACTCTTCGAAATGCGGGTCCAGCGGCTGCCGGAACCGGCCTGACCACATCTTCACTTCGTGATCTCCTCCGCCCCAACACGCGAAACCCGCGCGTCTTGGGGGCCCTGCTTTTGTCTCAGCCGCGCCCGCGACCTTGCCGGCAAACCCAGAATGCGGATGAACCCTTCCGCGTCCTTCTGGTCGTAGCTCTCGCTCATGGTGAATGATGATAGATCGGTGCGGTACAGCGAGTACTCTGACTCGCGTCCGCCAATGGTGACATTGCCTTTGTAAAGCTTCAGCGTCACTGTGCCGCTGACCTCTTTCTGGGTCTCGGCGACGAAAGCATCCAGCGCTTCACGCAGCGGCGTAAACCACAACCCGTAGTAAACGATCTCAGCGTACTTAAGAGCCATCAGCTGCTTGAAGTGCATGAGGTCGCGCTCCAGACAAAGCGCTTCCAGTTCACGATGCGCCGTCAGCAGCAGCGTTCCGCCGGGAGTTTCATAGCAGCCGCGTGACTTGATGCCGACAAAACGGTTTTCCACCAGATCAATGCGGCCAATGGCATTGCGTCCGCCAATTTCATTCAACAGTTCCACAAGCGCCACCGGCTCAAGCCTGAGCCCGTTCACGCTGATTGGCGTTCCCGATTCAAATCCGATGGTGACCGTTTCTTCGCGATCCGGAGCTTCCTGCGGAGAACGTGTGAGCTGCCATGTTGACTCGAACGGCGCGTTGGCTGGATCTTCTAACTCGCCGCCTTCATGGCTCAGGTGCCATATGTTGCGATCACGACTGTGAATTTTCTCGCGGCTTGCGGTTACAGAGATGCCGCGCGCTGCTGCATAGTCCAGGCAGTCTTCGCGCGACTTCAGCGTCCATTCACGCCACGGGGCAATCACTTTCAAATCCGGCGCCAGCGCCTGAAAAGCGTGCTCAAACCGGACCTGGTCATTGCCTTTGCCGGTGCAGCCGTGGGCCAGCGCGGTTGCGTTTTCCTTGAGCGCAACTTCAACCTGGTGCTTGGCGATCACCGGCCGTGCCAGCGACGTTCCCAAAAGATACTTGTGCTCATATTCCGCACCGGCGCGCAGGGCAGGGAAGACGTATTCGCGCAGAAATTCATCACGCAGATCTTTTACGATGACCTTGGCCGCGCCGGTCTTGTGGGCCTTCTCCACTACGGCATCGATATCTTCGCCCTGGCCCACGTCGGCAATCATGGCGATTACGTCACAGTCATAGTTTTCCTTGAGCCATGGAATGATGATCGAAGTATCGAGCCCTCCGGAATATGCCAGTACTACCCTGTCACGCATGATTGCTCCTCATGTTATCTCTCGGTTTGCTTACCATTGATCCTTCGACTGCGCGCCTGACAGCGCTGCGCTCAGGATTTCGGCAGGAGACTCCCGCTCACCCTGCGGGACCGCTCACGTCCCCTTGCGCCTCAACCCTGTCACGCATGATTACTCCTTGTGGGCGTGGTGCGCATGCCGCTGCCCAGCAGTAAAAGTAAGATTGCTTTCTGTATGTGCATGCGGTTTTCCGCCTGGTCAAAGACAATGGATCGTGGCGAATCGATCACGCCCGCAGTAACTTCCTGGCCACGATGCGCCGGCAGGCAGTGCATAAACACTCCGTGCGGCGCGGCGTGGGAGAACAGCGCTTCATTCACCTGGTAAGGCGCGAAGATCTTTGCCCGCTTGGCCGCTTCTTTTTCCTGCCCCATGCTGGCCCACACGTCTGTATAGATGGCGTTGGCGCCCGTGACTGCCTTCACGGCATCATTCGTAATCTCGATAATAGCGCCCGTGCTGCGACCAATTCTCTTGGCTGCTGCAACCACCTCCGGCAGAGGCCCGTAGCCTTCTGGAGTCGCCACGGAAATGCTTGTCCCCAGCGCTGCTGCTGCCAGCATGAGGGAATGCGCGACATTGTTGCCGTCGCCGACATACGCGAGATGCACCTTGCTCAGGTCGCCAAACTTTTCTTCCAGCGTGAAGAAATCGGCGAAGGCCTGGCAGGGATGCTCCAGATCGCTAAGAGCGTTGATCACCGGAATGCAGGTGTGCCGCGCCATCTCCACGATGGTTTTATGCTCGTAGGTGCGGAGGACAACGGCGTCGACCCAGCGTTCCACGTTACGCGCGATGTCGCATACCGGCTCGCGCTCGCCCAGAAGCGAGCGCGTCTGGTCCATAAAAAGGGAAGTGCCGCCAAGGCTGGCCATGCCGGCTTCAAACGTCAAGCGGGTGCGCAGGGAAGCTTTCTCAAAGAACAGCACCAGTTGTTTGCCTGCCAGCGCGCCTCGGAAGTCGGCGGGGCGGTGCTTGATGATGTGCGTCAGCTCAAACATTGACTTGGTCTCTTCCGGGGAAAAGTCTTGCGCTGAAACCAAGTCGCGGCAGAGCACGGGCTGCTCCACCGGCGCTTTCAT
>JBARNL010000870.1:0-2046 GCA_049802955.1 Candidatus Angelobacter sp. | reverse complement strand
CTCACGGACAATCTGAAGCGCCTGCTGGCCGCGCAGAACATCTGTTCCAAGCGCTGGATTTTTGAGCAGTACGATTCCATGGTGCAATCGAACACGGTAGAAGGGCCGGGCGCGGACGCGGGTCTGATGAGAATTAAAGGATCGAAGCGCGCGCTGGCCATGGCGTTGGACGGCAATGGACGCTGGTGCTGGCTTGATCCCAAGCTGGGCGCGATGCACGCAGTGGCGGAGTCGGCCCGCAACGTTTCTTGCAGCGGAGCAACGCCGGTGGCGGCCACAAACTGCTTGAACTTCGGCAATCCGGAGAAGCCGCAGATTATGTGGCAGTTCTCACAGGTGGTGGATGGCCTCACCGAAGCATGCACCGCGCTGGAAACGCCCATCACCGGCGGAAACGTGAGCCTGTATAACGAGACGCTGGGTGAAGGCATTTATCCTACGCCGGTGATTGGCATTGTGGGCACGCTGGAAGACGTGGAAGACGCTATGACGTTCCACTTCCGCGAGCCGGATCGCGACATATGGTTGTTGAGCGGGACTGCCGAAAACGGGAATGCGGAAGCGGAGTTTGGCTCGTCAGAATATGCCAAAGAAATTCTGGGACAGATATGGGGCGTGCCGCCGGCGCTTGACCTTAAGCAGGAAGCGGCGCTGCAGAAGTGCCTGCGCGAGCTGATCAAGGAACACGCGATAGAGTCGGCGCACGACTGCTCTGATGGCGGCTTGGCCGTGGCTCTGGCAGAGGCCAGCTTTATGAAGTCAAAGCCTGGAGCTACAGAACCTTACGTCGGCGCGGAGGTTGACCTTAACTCCAATGGTGTCATCACTGAAGGAGTTTTATTCGGGGAAATGGCCAGCCGCGTGGTGATAAGTTGCGACCAGAAAAAGGCTGAAATCATCCAACATATAGCGGTAAGATGGGGCGTACGGGCGGACCGCATTGGGCGCACGATTCCTGAAAAACTAGTGATTTCCATTGACGGCAAGCAGGCGGTCTCAGCAAAGGTGTCTGATCTGCGGCAGGTTTGGGACACAACGCTAGTGAAAGCATTGCACGCGGACGCGCCAGAGCATCTGGTGCCGGAAGTGTTGCAGAAAAGCTAGGTTTTTCTGAAATCCCGAGCGCAGCGTGGGATCACTGTAGTTGCGTTGAATTAAGGGTTAAGACGAAGCAGAGCATCGCAAGGCAGGATTGTTCAGCAGGTAGGGATCCCTCCCCTTCGACAAGCTCAGGGTCGGGACTTCGGAAAAAGCGGTCTGGAGCAAAGCGACAGAAATGAAGCCCGACAAGTTTAAAGACGAATGCGGCGTGATGGCGGTGCACAATCACCTTGAAGCCTCCACCATGGCCTATCTCGGGCTGCACCAGTTGCAGCATCGCGGACAGGAATCCGCCGGCGTGGTGTCGTCTGACGGCGAGCGTCTTTTTATACACAAGGCCATGGGGCAAGTCGCCGACATTTTCACTGAAGACGTGCTCAAGAAGCTTCCCGGCAATCTGGCGATCGGACATACGCGTTACTCCACTTCCGGTGATTCTGCTGTGCTCAATGCGCAGCCCATCATGGTCGATTGCAACAAGGGCATGATCGCTCTGGCGCATAACGGAAACCTGGTCAACGCCAATGAAATCCGCGCCCGACTGGAAGCCCAGGGCTCCATCTTCCAGACCACCAGTGACACTGAAGTCATCGTGCATCTGATCGCGCAATCCAAAGAACAAACGCTGCCGGAAGCCGTGTGCGATGCGCTGCGCCAGATTGAAGGCGCTTTTTCCCTGGTCATGATGACGCGCGACCGCGTCTTTGCTATTCGCGATCCTCGTGGTTTCCGTCCACTATCCATGGGACGCATCCCCAACGGCGGCCCAACCGGCGATACGGTTGTGTTCGCCTCAGAAACCTGCGCTTTTGACCTCATCGGCGCCGTCTATGAGCGTGACGTCAAGCCCGGCGAGATGGTCGTCGTCGGGCCTGAAGGCACTTTCTCGCGTTACTTTGCTTCAGAGATGAAGCAGTCGGCTTGCATCTTTGAGCACGTTTATTT
>JBARNL010000869.1:0-6468 GCA_049802955.1 Candidatus Angelobacter sp. | reverse complement strand
CGTCGTCCAACTCTTTTTCTTTGTGAATATAGATCAGCACATTGCCATTGACAGCGTCATAAATTCCGGAGCGCTCGATTTTGTGCGGTTGAAAAACAACATCGCCATCAGAAAGAATTGCCGCTATCCCCCATTGCTTAACGTGTTCAATCGCGTCGAGCGAGTCAGGATAGAGGCGCGTGGCGAACGGATAATTGATGAGAAAGTGTGAAACCGTAAGCAGGCTAGGATCGCGCGGGTATTCCAGCCGGTAGCGCTGAAGAGCGCCGAGATAATCCGCATAGCCAAGCTCGGCGCGGATTTGCTCAAAGAAATCCCAATAGTGCTGCTGGCGCTCCGGGCCAACTTGCTGCTCCAGATGGCGCTTGAGATCGGCAGTGACACGGTCATTATCGAGAAGTGTGTTGTCAACGTCGAAGAGAAAGACGGTATTGGGCATGGCAAAACCTTACCACGGATAAAGAAGGATAAATGCGGATCAGAAATCCCAAGGATTGAGCCACAGCACAGAGTTGGAACCTAGAGCGCCATGGCTTCTCTCACAGTCCAGTGCGGCGTGCCTCCGCGGCGGCTGGCGATCAGCGCGCCAACGCGATTAGCAAAGCAGGCGATCTGCGAGATTGTCCAGCCGGCATTGATTCCATGGACAAGAGCAGCAGAAAAAGCATCGCCTGCGCCGATGCTGTCAGCTACTTCTATGGGAAAACCAGGCGCTTCCAGATATTCATTGCCGATCAAAAGTGCGCAGCCTTGCGGGCCAAGCGTGATGCATATCGCATCCAGGCGAAACATACTGAGGCATTTGCGGCAAAACTGTTCGCGCGAGTGGCCGCGGATGGCAGCCATTTCCCGGATAGTTGGAACTTCTTGCTCATTCAACTTGAGAACGTTCGCGTGTCCGGCTAACGTGCGTACAAGTTCAGGAGTGAAGGAATTGGTGCGAAGATTTATGTCGTAAAAACGTTTTGTGGAGGGCGCTGCCGCCAGCAGTTTCAATAAAAAGTCATGGGCGGGAGTGCTCATCTGCTGCAGAGTGCCAAAGTAGATCCAGTCGGGCGTGGGATTGAGCAAAGCGTCAAAATCAGCCTGGCTGAGAGCAGGGAAGTCATAGGCGGCAGGACGATGAATTGTGTAGTGCGGCAATCCTGATGAGTCCATTGCGACGGTGACACTTCCAGTCGGGTGATCAGATATACGGCGAAGAAAGCGTGTGGACAATCCCGCTTCCGACATTTGTTCAAAAGCTCGAGCGCCTCGCCGATCATTGCCAACGGCGCTGACAAAGCAGACTTCATGTCCCAAATTGTGCGCGTGCCAGGCGAAGTTGAACGGCGCGCCGCCGAGATGCTCTGTGGAGGGAAGGATATCCCAGAGCACCTCTCCGACGGAGACGAGTTTCATCAAGAAAGCATACTAGACCATCTTCAGTAGTCGCTCGCGGCGGGCTTCCCAGTCGTCGCTGGAAAAGATGTGCGGCCCGACTTCAATCAGGCGTGGAAGCATGTTAAACACCGAGACGGGAGTCCAGAGATTGCCGGGGCGCGTGCGCAGACCACGCTTGTTCAGCTCAGACGCGACCAGAGTAATGGAATAATCCTGGATGATCAGCTCCATCATTTGCACCAGCACGGCGCGCTCTTGCGGATCTTCTTCCAGGCGGCTACAGTCGGAGGCGACACGCAAGCCGTAAGGTATATCTTCCACGATGATCGGCTGTTCGGCTTCGTCTCCCGCGATTTCTCGGCGCCATTCCATGGCAACCAACTTCCAGCCCGCCTCAGTCTTCTGGCGGACATACTCCAGATCAACCGAGCCTGTTACTACTTCACGAATGCGCTCCACCTTTGCCATAAGGACCTCCCGTCCGATTGCTGGGGTAAAACCCAGGACAGCTTGCAACCCGAGCCCAGAGTCTTACATCTTTGAGCAAGCAGGATGCCAACTGTCCGATAGAATCAAAGTATTTAAGAGCCACTCACTTAGCTGCATGCGACCGCTGGCGAAACATTTTACAATTTGACCGTTTTCGAAATGGCGCGTGCGAAAATGAACAGTGACATTCGTCCCTGAACGGAAAGAGGAGGGGAACTATGCAATTCACACCTGATCCTGAATCGACCGCGGATACGCTGGTCGATCGGCAGCATAATCAACACAGCTCAGCCCTGGACCGGCGCCATTTATTGAAACTTGGTTTCGCCACAGTGGTTGCGGCTTCGCTTCCAAGCCGGCAACTTCATGCGCAAGCTGCGCCGGAATCCTGCGCACCGCCGATCCCGCCAAATCATGGGCTTTCCAATGGCGGGTCTTGCCCGTATCCGATTCCCTGGCTGGACAAGAACGGCAATCACAACCAAAGTCCTGCGCCCAACGTTGAACTATCAAACATTTTTCATTTCAAAGGAAAGCTGGCGCGCTGCAACGGCTTCCACGGCATGGGCACGGACAATAAAGGCAACCGCTTCGCCTGGGGAAATCCCACCACGGATTACAGCTATATGGCCGGCGAATACTGGGCGGGACGACAGGCCCGGCAAGGGATATTTACTCACACCTGACTTACGGTTTTTAAGGGACCGGCGGTCCCTGCGAACCAGTTCCACGATTTTCATCCACCCATCTCGCCTGAAGGGCTGTATTGGGTTACGCCTGTGCCAACAGAAGGACTAACCTTTAGCCAGGACGGAACAACAGCCACGCTGCAGATGACCAATGTGCCAATAATTGACCAGCCGCGCTGGCCGGCGATGGACGCGGAAACAACTCCGGCATTCATGGATTTCAAGCTGGTCTTTAAGGCGACGAACGAGCCAGTGAAATATGAAGATCCGTTGCGCCAATTCCGATTTGAGGGCTTTAAGGCGAACGCGCAATTGGAAGCTACCCTTCGAGTGCCCTCGATTGATTTCACGTTCAAAACCGATCCACTTGATACCTCAAAGTGCGACTTTGCCGTTATGGGGATGGAAGTGAACGGGAAATATTATGAGCCGAAGAGCTGAATGTAATCCGAACAAGCGCGGATGGGTCAGGCTTTAAAGCGGTTTTATAGATAATGTGAACTTTAAAAGTAAGCACAAGGTCCCACAAGGTCCCTCCGTCCTACTCGCGCGCTGGTAAAAAGCGCGCGCTCGGCTTAACGGACCTCGGGATGACGAGTTATAAAAGTTTTCGTTAATAATAAACTGCTTAGACCTGTCCGCATCGAGGAAGCAAGGAGCCAAGGTCGCGAAAGAAAAAACGAGAAAAGAAGGCTGCGTAAAATCGGTCTGTAAAAAAGATCAGGGCTGCCGAAATACGCGATCGCTGCGGGCCACGCATTAGGCTGGAGCAAGGGCAGCCCCGGCGCGCGGCCCAGAGCGCACGCGTGATAGAATCACGCGAATTTCGCGCTCATGTCCACTGAATTAAGACGCTCCATGGGGCTTGCTGCCGCCACCTCAATGGTGGTGGGAATCATTGTGGGCGCGTCGATTTTTGTTCAGCCTTCTGAAGTGACCCGGCTGGCGCCAAACCGAAGCGGCGTGATTCTGGCCTGGCTGGTTTCAGGCGTGCTCACGCTTTGCGCAGCACTGGTATGCGCTGAATTATCGCGCCTTTTTCCAGAAACCGGCGGCGTGTATATCTTTCTAAAAGAAATTTATTCTCCCGCCCTGGGATTTCTCTGGGGATGGACGATGTTTTTTGTGATGCACGCTGGAATTCTGGCGGCCATTGCTGTAGTACTGGCGCGCTACGCTGGATATTTTTTGGGTTTCGGCGACACTGGCATTCGCCTGTTGGCCATGGCGGCAATTCTTTTTGTTTCTTTCATCCAATATCTGGGCGTGAAGCCGGGCAGCGCCGTGCAGGTGACGCTGACAGCGGCAAAGGTCTGCGCGATTGCGCTGCTATGCGCCTTGATTTTTACGCTGGGAAAAGCGGCGGACCACGGCGCATCTGTTTCTGCAGGCCAACCGGTACACCTTGCCTCTTTTGGCCTTGCTGTGGCCGCAGGGCTCTTCGCCTTTGGCGGCTGGCACATGGTTTCATATTCCGCAGGTGAAACGCGAAATCCGGAGCGCACTATTCCGCGCGCTCTGATCTTTGGCGTTTTGATTGTGACGGCCTGCTATACGCTCTTGAACGCCGCGTACCTTTACGTAATGCCGCTCGGTTCCGTGGCCACTTCCACACGCGTTGCCGCCGAGGCCATGGAGCGCGTTATGGGCCCCGTGGGCGGCAAAGCAATTACCGTTGTGATAATCGTTTCTGCGCTTGGCTCATTGAATGGGATTGCGCTGGCCGGCCCCCGGGTGTATTACGCCATGGCGCAAGATGGCCTGGCCTTCCAATGGATGGGCGCGCTCCATCCCAAACGCCAGAGTCCTTATTTAGCGATTGCCGCCCAGGCAGTGTGGGCATGCATTCTGGCGGCAACAAATTCCTATCGCGCGCTTTTCAGTCGAGTGATTTATACCGAGTGGTTGTTCTTTGCGCTGTTGGCTGCGGGCATTTTTGTCCTGCACCGGCGTGGCCAGTATGCGCCAAAATTCCTCGCTTTTGCTTATCCGCTGCTTCCGGCAATTTCTTTTGTTACATCCGCCGCCATTGCCGTAAACCAGATTTGGGCGGCCCCGCGCGACAGCTTTATTGGTCTAGGCTTGCTTCTTGTGGGACTTCCAGTATATTTTTTCTGGGCCCATCGCAGTACGAGCAAACAAGCAGCAACGCCGTAAATCAGGAAGAGTTAGCGGCGTTACGTCTCGACACGATGCTGATAAAACAAATTCAAAACCTAATGATGCGAAACTGAGAGATATTGGTTACGATAGGGATTCCTCCCCTTCGTAAGCTCAGGGTCGGAACTTCGGAAAACATGCCAACGATCGACTTTCATAATCATTTCTATCCCCCCGAATATATCAAGGCCCTTGAAGAAGGACCCAGCGCGGTCCGCATTACGCATGACTCGGCTGGAAATCCCTGCCTGCATTACCCGGGCGATTACAACGTTGCCGTACCCGGCCATCGCGATATTGAATATCGCGTAGAAGTTCTGAAAAAGTCCGGCGTCGATACCCAGGTGATCACTCTGACCACGCCCGGCACACACATAGAAGGCGCTACGTCCGCGGTCCGGCTGGCACGGCTGGTGAATGACGCATTCGCCCGCATTGTGGCCGACAGACACGGACTGTTCGCTTCTCTTGCGACATTGCCGCTCTGTGATCCTGCAGCATCAGTGGTTGAGTTACGCCGCGCCATGGAGCAGCTCAAATTTCCTGGCGTGATGGTTTTCAGCAACATCAACGGAATTGCGCTTAGCGACCAAAGTTTTTGGCCGGTATGGGAAGCCGCGAACGAACTCGGCGCCATCGTTCACATTCATCCCACAAATCCTGTCGGCGTGGAAGCCATGCTCGACTATTGGCTTATGCCGCTCGTTGGGTTTCTCATGGATACAACGCTAGCGGCAGCGAGCCTGGTCTTTACTGGCGTGGCTGAGCGTTTTCCGAATATTAAATGGGTGCTGGGACACCTGGGCGGCGCCATTCCATATCTGGCCGAGCGGCTTGATCGCGGTTACGAAGCATTTGCCGACTGCCGCAAAAATATCTCGCGTCAGCCAAGTTCCTACCTTAAGAAATTTTATTTTGACACTGTCAACTTCGATCCTCACGCGCTTGAGCTGGCCGTGAGCTTTGCCGGCGCGAGCCAGATTCTTGCCGGCAGCGACTATCCGCACCAAATCGGCAGCATTCCAAAAATGCTGGAAAGCCTGCAAGCCATGCGGATTTCAGAGGATGATCGGCAGAAGATTCTGGGTGGCAACGCCAAGAGGCTGTTGGGAATTTAGGAATAACTCTACCGCGGATAAACGCGGATCGGAAGAAATTTCACCGCGGAGACGCGGAGACGCGCGTAGAAATTGCCAAAATTGCCAAAATCGGGTAATTGCCAAAATTGAAAACCAAACCTCCGCTTCCTCCGTTCCTCTGCGTTTCAAGGTTTTGTTCTTCCAATTTCGGCGATTCCGGCGATTTCCGCCCAGCTTTCTCCTCACGCCAAAACTCAAGCACCGCGTTGCGGCAGGACTCCGGCTGTTCAAACCACATGCGATGCGTGGCTCCGCGAAGAATGATCCGCCGGGCGTGAGGCAGCAGCCGGGTCAACTCCTCATCAATCAGCCCAAGAAAGCGGTAGGAATTTTCGCCGGACAAAAGCAGCGCAGGAGCAGTAATCGCACGGACGGCCTGTGGTTCAATCACCGGGAACAGCTTACCAGTGGTCATCATTACGTCCCACTCGCGGGCGTGGTCCAGCATGTCCTGATGCGCGGCGGCGGGCATTTTTTCCCATGCTTGGGGATCATCCAAAACATAATTCATAAACGTGCGCAGCCCGGCCTGGCGGTCGCCTTTCTGAAACGCGGCCTGCATCGGCTTCACCATTCGATTCTGCATATCGATGAACATCGCCCTGCCG
>JBARNL010000868.1:0-5043 GCA_049802955.1 Candidatus Angelobacter sp. | reverse complement strand
GCCAGTTGTTCTTCTACAGGAGGAAAGTTTGGCATCAGGAATGATTATAGAGAAAGACTTTATGAATGGCCTTTTCTGAAATCCCGAAGCGTAGCGAGGGATCGCTATAGCGGTATGAATTTTGTATTTTGGAAAATTGGTAATTTAGTAATTGAAAACCCAAACTGGCGGCCCACTTGCATTTGTGAGTTGCACCTAAAATTACCAAATCACCAATTTACCCAATTACCAAATCCGCAATACTGCCTTCTGCTTCCAAATTTTACCTGCCGCTTGATCCAAACCCGCCGCCCTTGCGTCTGGATTCGTTGAGATCTTCAACTACTTTCACCTCGCCCGTCATCACCGGATAAGGAATCAGGTTGGCGATCTTGTCTCCCGCGCGGATGGTCGCCGGCAGGTCACTTAAATTTTCCATCAGGACTTTAATTTCGCCTCGATACCCAGCGTCAATCACTCCGCCGGTCAGGACCAAGCGCCGCGCCGCCATGGATGATTTATCGCGAAGCAGCGCGCCCATCGGCTCGCCCGTTGGAGACGTGCATTCGATGGCAATTCCTGTAGAGACAATCGCGTGACCGTGTCCTTCAAGCGTTACAGTCTCAGCTGAGTAAATGTCATAACCCAGATCTTCTCCCGGATGGGCAACCGTGGGGGCCTTGGCTGCTGTGCTCAGCAACTTGACTCGCAGCATCTAGCGGCCCTCCGAATGCACACGCTTGCGCAGCACTCTGCGTTCGACTACTTCGACTTCGCCAGACAGCAGCAAGCCAATCGCCTCTGAATATGCGTTGTGTTCCTGCTCCAGAATTCGCGCTGAGAGTGAATTCACATCATCTCCGTCCAGCACCGGCACAGTCTTTTGCAAAATGATTGGGCCGTTATCCAGATGCTCGTCAACAAAATGCACGGTGCAGCCAGTGACTTTCACGCCATATTCCAGCGCCTGTTTCTGCGCGTCCATGCCGGGAAATGCCGGCAGCAATGATGGATGAATGTTGATGATGCGATTAGGAAAAGCTCGTATGAATTCCGGCGAGAGCAGGCGCATATAGCCTGCAAGGCAGATCAAGTCCACCTGCGCATGGTGCAGCGCCGCTATCACGTCGGCATCATGCTCCTCACGGACCCGGCCTTTGGATGGAATCAACACCGCGTTCAAACCGCGCCGCTTTGCCGACTCAAGTCCGGGAGCGTCTGCGCGGTTGGAAATTACAATCGCGATTTCGGAGTGAAGTCTTCCAGCTTGGATGGAATCTGCAATGGCCTCAAAATTTGAGCCTCGCCCGGAAAGCAGTATTCCCAGCTTTTTTGGCGCCATCATGTTATGCGTAATGCACTTTGCGGTCGCCTTTGACGATCCGCCCGATGAGATAAGCTTTCTCGCCCATTTTCTCGATCATTGACTGCACGCGCTTGAATTTTTTTGCCGGCACCACCAGCACCATGCCGATACCCATATTGAACGTTCGCATCATGTCTTCCTGCGGCACGTTGCCAATGTGCTGCATATGGCTAAACACCGGCAGTACCGGCCACGTGCCCATTTCCACGACCGCTCCAGTGCCTTTGGGCAGCACGCGCGGTAGATTGTCAGTTATTCCGCCGCCCGTAATGTGCGCCATGGCATGCACCAGCTCGGCCGCAATCAGTTTCTTCAGCACCGGCCAGTAACTTTTGTGCGTGTGCATGAGCTCGGCGCCTGCTTTGGCTTTCATTTCGTTCACGTAAGTATCGGGCGTGTACTTGGCGACATCGAAAAATAATTTGCGCGCCAGAGAATATCCGTTTGTATGCAGGCCGTTGGAAGGCAATCCCACCAGAACGTCTCCCACTTCAACGTTTTCGCCGGTAATGACTTTGCTTTTTTCCACCACGCCAACAATGAATCCGGCCAGATCGTACTCGCCTTTAGGGTAAAAGCCCGGCATCTCCGCGGTTTCACCGCCGATCAGTGCACAGCCGTTGTGCCGGCATGCATCGGCCATGCCTTCCACAATCTTTTCCGCAATCTCCGGATCGAGAGAGCCGGTAGCAAGGTAATCCATAAAAAACAGTGGCGTCGCGCCCTGCACGGCAATGTCATTCACGCAGTGGTTTACCAGATCGCCGCCCACGGTGTGATGCAGGTTCATCATGAAAGCGACTTTGAGCTTGGTGCCAACGCCATCGACGCTGGAAACCAGTACGGGATCGCGAAACTTTTTCTTGTCGATGGCGAACATGCCGCCGAAGCCGCCGATTTCGCTTACCACACCCGAGGTGAACGTTCGATGCGCGAGGTACTTGATGCGCTGCTTGGCGCGATCGGCGCGGTCAATATCAACGCCGCTATCGGCATAGGTAATGGAAGTTTTTTTCAAAAGCAAAGGTCCGTTTGTAATTATTTTTGCGGGTACCAAGGGCGATGGAGTTCTTTATTGTAGCACTGGATTTTCTGAAATCCCGAATCCCGCTTAGCGGGATGAGGGAGCCATATCTCCCAAGAATGTCTCTGAAAGCAAACCGCCTGTTTCCGCTCGATCCCCGGATTCCTTGCAGCCGATAGCGTTCCCTCAGCTTCGCTTCGGGATTGCAGAAACTGCAAGATCCTTCCCTACCGAATCCAGCACGCCATTGATGAATTGCACGGACTCCGGGGCGGAAAACTTTCGCGCAATTTCCAATGCTTCATTGATCACCACCGGCCGGGGTGTATGATGCGGCCCCAGGAATTCCGCCACCCCGGTGCGCAGTACATTGCGATCCACGGCGGCCATGCGCTCCATGCGCCAGTGCTGAGCGTGCTTCTGGATCAAGTCATCAATTTCCTGCTGCCGGTCAACGGCGATTTGGAAGATGTCCTCGGCAAAGTTGCGCGTCTCTTCGTCCACTTCTCCACGCTCTGACCAGAAGGTTTTTTTCACATGCTCCGGAGCCTGCTTGCCCATGTCCCATTGGAAGAGCATCTGCAAGCACAGCTCTCGAGATTTACGTCGGGTTCCCATTATTAGCGGCCTTTGCTCTTCTTCTTTCCAGAGGTGGATTTCATCTTTGCGCGTTTTTCTGTCTTTCGCTGCAGGCTCACCATCTCGATGGCGGAAATCGCCGCTTCAAAACCTTTGTTGCCGGCTTTCAGACCCGCGCGATCAAGAGCTTGCTCAAGGTTCTCACATGTCAGCACGCCATAAGTATGCGGCACGCCGGTTTCCTGTGCAGACTGTCCAATGCCGCGAGTGACCTCAGTGGAAATGTGCTCGTAATGCGTGGTCTCGCCACGAATCAGACAGCCCAGCGTAACGATGGCATCGTATTTTCCGCTTTCAGCCAGCGTGCTCGCCTGCGACGGAATTTCAAACGCTCCCGGCACGCGCACGATTGAGATATCTTCTTTACGGCAGCCGCTGCGGCGCAGCGCATCCAGCGCGCCTTGCAGAAGCCGTTCGGTGATAAAAGAATTCCATCGGCTTACCACCACGCCAAAGCGCATGCCACGAGCGTTCAGATCACCTTCAATAGCATCTTCTGCTGGCCGATTTTTCTGCCAGAAAAGAATTTTTGATCCTTTAGCTGGTTCAGCTACTAGAAACCGCGAGTCCCACGCTGTCTGGCGGATTTCCGCTGACGCTTTCACGTTTTCTTTTACCAGCAGATCGCGAATCGAATCCAGGTCCGTGACCTCAACCCAGATATCGGCATGGACCGTTTCCAGGCCTTCGACGAACTCAATCTGTCCCAACGGCGCCTTAAACGGTGCGCCCTGGCCGCGCGCGGTCTTCCACGGAGTCCCGCGCTCGAATCCCATGGCATCAAAAAGCTTGCTGAGCGCCTTGAACACTTTACTGCTGGCAACGTGGCGGATTGTAGTAATGCCCTTGATCATTCGATCCAATCACTCGTGGAGTCTTGCATCAGATCATTCTATCGGCCCTGGACCTGAAGGATCTTCCAACGGTTTGTAGTCTTTGAGCAGCTCTTTTGCCAACTCAACATCCTGTTGCGCAACCTGCAGCCGCACGCCGCCGATAATTTCACTGGTCAGAGGATGAACGCGATGCATGTGTTCATCGCACAGGAAACAGTCTACGCCACAGGAGTCCAGCAGGCCTTTGGCAATGTCCGCCTCATGCAGGTTATAGAAAACGGCGGCGGTGGCCAGCTTGTCCGGTTCCCAGTCTGGATGCATGCTATTTGCCCTGGAAATTGGCCGCGCGCTTTTCAAGAAAGGCTGTGGTGCCTTCTCGCTTGTCTTCAGTCGCGCAGCACATGCCAAACAACGTGGCTTCGACAAAGAGACCTTCAGGCAGCGTCATATTCATGCCCTGATTCACGGCTTCCATGCAGTATTGGATCGCGAGCGGGGCCATGCCGATAATCTTCTGCGCAATTTCTTCAGCGCGTGGAATGAGGCGGTTAGCCGCGACTACTTCATTCACCAGTCCAATGCGGTGCGCTTCCTGCGCGGTAATCATTTCTCCGGTGAGAAGAATTTGCATAGCCAATCCAGTCCCGACCAGCCGCGGCAACCGCTGCGTGCCGCCATAGCCGGGAATAAGGCCAAGTTTTACTTCCGGCTGGCCAAGTTTGGCATTTTCACTCGCCAGGCGCATAGTGCAGGCCATCGCAATCTCGCATCCGCCACCCAGAGCGAAACCGTTGATGCAACAGATCACCGGCTTACCCAGATTTTCGATGAGATCAAGCGTGGCCTGGCCTTTGTGCGTATATGCCTTGGCCTCGACCGGATTGTTCTTTGCCAGTTCATTGATGTCCGCGCCTGCAACGAAAGCTTTCTCGCCTCCCCCGGTAAGAATGACGACTCGAGTCTGCTGGTCGTTCTTTAATTCACTGAAGACCTGCCACAGCTCCTGCATTGTGGCCATGTTCAGCGCATTGAGTACCTTGGGCCGGTCAATAGTCACATAAGCGATTGCGTTTTTCTTTTCGAGTTTGACGTTTTCCATGCTTTCAACCAAGCGGGCCGCGAATGCACGCGAATGAACACGAATTCAATTCAAAGGTCTTTTTGATTCGCGTTCTTTGGTTTGATTCGCGGCTATTTCT
>JBARNL010000867.1:0-3616 GCA_049802955.1 Candidatus Angelobacter sp. | reverse complement strand
CATTGAAGAGGGAACATGTAATCCAGAGACTCGCAAACCGCACTGACTTGCTTAAAACGGTCGACCGTTTTCTGCTGAATGACCAAACGTGGCGGAGCTTTGCTGCGGCGTGCAGCAAGTGCATGCGTAATTGGGATTTCCTGCGAGAGTTCTGGGTTTTGTGAAATGAGTCTTTTATACTAGTGCGGCTTTTGAAAGAGTGATTTGTGTTCACATCCCGCACAATAAGCATTCTTCTTATCCTGTTTGCCGCTCTCCGCAGCACGTCAGCGCAGAAGATGGTGATCGGCGAGGATGTGCAGGTCAGTGCTTCCCGCTCCAGCCTGCCGCATTTTGAAACCCAGCTCGCCGCCGACTCTGAAAATGCCAATTTCCTTATTGGTTGTGCCATGGCTTTCACGCCAGGAACAGATCGCGCAGAGACCGTGGTGTATCTCTCGCGCGATGCTGGAAAGTCCTGGAGCGTGAGCCTGGAAGATGATCGGGGCAAGTTCTCGGGAGACCCTGCGTGCGTCTACGGAATGGACGGAATGGCATACTTCGCTGCTGCCGGGTACGGGCCAGACCTGAAGAGTTCTATGCGGTTCTACCGCTCGAAAGATTTTGGCAAGACCTGGCTGGCGCCATTTACGATTCAGCAATCTGATCGCGAGTACATTACAGTAAACAATGGCCGCGGCAAATCAAGAGGACGAGTTTACGTACACGGCGCTGAGTACGAGCAGGCGCTCGATCCAGTTCAGACATGGTCCGCAATTAGCAGCTTGAATCTTGTTCAATCACTGGATGGCGGCGCGACATTTGAACGACCACTCCGCGGGGCTGCTATTGGAGATCATCTCATCTTCGCCATGGGCAATGGCGCGGTACTGTCTGACGGTACTCTGGTGTTGTTGTATGGAGAAGTCAAGGACCGTAATCATTTCAGATTACAGAACGCTAAGCTCACCGAGCCAAATGCCTGGTTGAAGATCGTAAAGATCCAGGAGGGAATCGATCAGCTTTCCAAAAGTACAATAGTGAGCGACTTTTATCTCGCGGAGGAAACGCCGCGATGGCGTCACAACACCTGCCCGGTGCTGGCTGTCGACCGCTCTCCGGGGCCATTCACTGACCGTTTGTACGCGGCATGGGCGGACATTCGTTCCGGCCGCAGCCAAATCCTGCTCTCGCATTCCGAAGACAAAGGCAAAATATGGTCGACTCCCATAGTGATTGATGATGATCGTGCGCGTCCCGGAGTAAATGCCGGACCCGACGATTTCATGCCTTCGGTTGCCGTTAATAACAAGGGTGTTGTCGGCATTTCGTGGTATGACCGCAGAGACAGCTCCGACAATCTGGGGTGGTGGGTGCGTTTCTCGGCTTCCATAGATGGTGGGGAGACCTTCCTGCCTAGTGTCAGAGCAGCAAAAGCGCCTTTTGCCCTCGATAACAATCAGGAACTGCTGGTTTTTCCTGCGCTCAGCGGTGGTGGTTTACCCGCAGATTGGGGAGGTGGAGGGCCGCTTGAAACTCAGTTATGGATCGGGCGCTTCGACTACACGGGCGGTGATACCGCCGGCATTGCTGCCGATGCCGCCGGAATCTTCCACCTCTTTTGGATAGATAATCGCACCGGTGTCCCTCAAATCTGGACAAATACTATTTCGGTATCGGCTGCGGTATTTCCCAACGGTGATCCTGAATTAGCCGCTCTGGAGGACGTATCAGAACAGATAATTTTGGAGTACAACAATGTACATTATGACCGCACAAGCGGAACAGGGGGAATGGACGTAAGACTACGTAATGCTTCAAAGGTGGGGCTGAGTGCCCTCAGAATGAGAGTACTTTCACTGAATTCAGAGGCAGGCGCACTTGAAATAATGGACGCGGAAAATGAGGCTAGGGGTAGTGGTGCGCTATTTGATTTCAGGGCATTGCTTAAAGGCAAGACATTGAAGCCAGGTGAGTTAACTGCGCCTAAGCGGATAACTTTCCGCTTAACCGGATTTGGCTCTATACGGGCGGCCGGTGAAGCTCCGCTTGATAATTTGCTCACCATCTCTGCCAAGGTATTGGGAAAAATCGAGAAACAGTAACCTCCGCATCGACTTTCACTCTTAGACCGGAAGTCACTTCCAGCTATGTGTGCCCTTTGTTTGTTTCCTTCATAATCCATTGCCCTTCGGTAACTTGTTGGAGCAAAATCATCGTTGGCGCACCGTACTCGGTCTGGCTGGACAAGGTAAACCTGACGTACTGGTAGACAATCGGAGAAACCTTAACACTGATAAACAAACTCCAGAGTTGCCGGTCGCACCCTAAGGCTATCATATTATTC
Organism: Candidatus Angelobacter sp.; assembly: GCA_049802955.1. Classification (GTDB taxonomy): domain Bacteria; phylum Acidobacteriota; class Terriglobia; order Terriglobales; family Acidobacteriaceae; genus Angelobacter. Next base: position 1,290 of record JBARNL010000867.1, on the reverse strand, counting down.
AGGCATAAGCCTGTGGATCACGGCGCGTGCCAGGGCAATCGCATGAAAACTTTTTAAGACCCGAAAGCTTCGTATTTGAGCAATTGAACGGCAGTCTTGCCGGCGTGAGGCTTGATTTTAATTGTCAAACAACTCTGAGTCCTGGATTTTTGAACCAGATTCAACAACATTAGTCCTGACATAAACCAGTAATCAGATGAAAAAATCTTTCATGCGATTGCCCTGCGGCGCGTGCGAGAACCTGTTTTCGTGATTTATCCATCTACTTGGTGGATTTTCCCGGAAGTTTCGTTGCACAATAATAGTCAAGGTTAACGAGCTTCCGGTGCTTCGTTCCCCGAGGTGCAGCATGAAAGGCTACTGGATCGCAGGCGCGGTTTTCCTGGCAACCGCGTGGCCTGGTTCAAAAGTGTACGCGATTGGCGCGCAACAAACTTCAACACACAGCAAACCTCTCCAGCAAGCCCAATCCTCTCCATCTTCCGCGAGTTTGAACGGTCCAATTCAAGGGTCGCCGGCTAAACCCGCAGCCGCGGCATCCGGTAACGCGATTACTCCCGCAGTGGCCCCGGCCAAGCCCAAAGAGTCCTACATGCTTGTGGAGTTGAGCAAGGGTCTCAATGCAAAAAAACTCAAAGTGGGCGATAAGGTGAAGGCGGAGGTTTCGCAGGATGTTATTTCTCGCGGCAAGGTGATCATCCCGGTGGAAACCAAGCTGGTTGGGCACGTAACTGAAGTAAGCGCCAGGGACAGCGCGCATCCCGAATCGCGCTTGGGAATTGTATTTGACCGCATTTTGTTGAAACATTTTCAAGGGATTGATTTTGAGGGCGTGGTCCAGGCAGTATCCCAGCCGGTGATCAGAAGGTCCCGTGTCGATGAGCCCTCGCAAATGCTTCCGCCGTCCATGGTTGGAGGCGGAACGCGCAATTCCACGGGTCCTGCTGGTGCTCGCGGCGCCGGCACTCCAGGCCGCACTTCCATTAACCCGGCCAGCTCAGATGGCGCGTCTTTGGCGACAATAGAGGCTCCCGTAATTGTCAAAGAGTCGCCATCAACTCATGCGGACGGTTCCGGCGCTCTGCTGGAAGTTCCTTCCGGCGGTAAGCCGATGAGTGTCGGCACGCCGCAAGGCGTTTTCGGATTAAAAGGCTTGAGCCTGAGTACGGCGCCCAGCGCTAGCACCCCGGGACCGGTGATCGTCTCGAATACTGAAAGCGTAAAACTTGATTCCGGCACACAGATACTTCTGCTCATACTGAAGATAGAAGTGCCGGCGAACGTTAAGCC